>JAUWMN010000023.1 GCA_030613165.1 Desulfobacterales bacterium | reverse complement strand
GCGGGAATGACGACATAGGGTGCCTGGCGACTTTGTATGGGAGGGACAGATCGGTCGGATTATTCTTCGAAGACGCGCATGATGTTGTCGGCTTCCTGGAATATAAACTCCTGGATGTGATTTGTCAGATTTTTCATTGTTTCGTAATCGATGTCAAAACCACTTTTGATGATGAAATCGAACTCTTTTGAATTCGTAAATTTATGAAGGTCGATCTGGTTTTCGTTTGGATGGCATGGGTACCCAGCTAATTTTGTCAAAATATTCGCAAGATATATAATGATAGAGCTCATTTCATAGTTTTTGTCATACCATGGCGCATGGTGATACAAGACTTCCATGGTAACCTTCTTGGGGAATTGCCACTGTCTAAGGAGTTTTGCCGCGATCTGATAGTGGGTTGTCCCGAGGATCTTTTTTTCGGCTTTGCTAAAGGGGATATCGCCGGTGCTGACAAGGTCGATAATTTCCAAGAATTCTTCGTGAAAGTATTGATCAATAACAACCTTGCCCACATCGTGGATAAGGCCCGCAAGAAAGAGGGTTTCGTCATTTCGAACACGGAAACGTCTCCCCAATAGCTTGGCAACCTGGCTGCATATAATAGAATGTTTCCAGAATTGTGTGCGGTCAAAGGTATCGTTGCCATTGTGGGAAAAGAAATTGTGGACGGAAAAACCGAGTACAATCGATTTTACTTCTTTAGTGCCCAATACAACTAACGCGTGTTCAAGAGAGCTTACCTTACTCAAGAGTCCGTAAAAAGCCGAATTCGCGACTTTTAATAGTTTAATGGCTAATGCCTGGTCTTTTTCGATAAGTCCTACAAGGCTTTTAAAAGAGGTATCTTCATTCCCGATGGCTCCCATGATTTTGTTGGCAATAATCGGAATAGTCGGGATCTGTTCGATTGTTCTTATTAACTTGTCCGTATTAGTCTTGCTCTTATTCATCGTTTTTTGCGTTTATATTTATGCCATATTGTTTCTGATAAGCGTCAAAGTCTAAGATTATTGCATTAGGATGTAGTGTGCTTTGTCTATTATCAGCTAATTTGTTCATACCAAGTCCATTATCACCGACGTTCTCAATAGCTTTTCTCATAAGCTGAAGCTCTTGAGAAACGGATTCAATACTGTCAATAACCTTGCTCATCAAAAGATAATCACCCTGTTCCATATTTGACATACTGCTATGCCCGACAGAATCGGATGTTACAGCGGTCGGTTCTTCTTTTTCAGGGGCCTGTGGAGGCGGCACAGACTCCTCTGGAGGAGCTTGAGATGGTCCTGCTTGCATGTCTTGCTTGGAGGATTCAAGCGCTGTGTCTGGTTCTTCTTTTTTGGATCCGGTTAAGTTCAATGGGCTTTTTATCAGCTGGAGACACCTTGTCCAGAATGATGCCATGCCGGAAGATTCCAAATCCTTCGGTTTGTTTTCCAAGAGATGTTTCGTAATATTTTTAATGCACTTGGAAGCATTCGATTCAGGATAGAGCAATACCAGCGCCTGTTGTGTTGTGACAGCCTCCACCACTTTTTTATCATACACAACAATGCCGAGCGGCATGACGTTTAGGGGAAGATATTTTTGCACTGTCTCTTTAAACTTATTATAGACAAACTTGGCAATCGGGACGCTTTTGCACTGATTCACCACAATCTTTGCCGTCCCTTTGAACCCGTTCAGGGAGAGTACCTTTAATAGGGCGTAAGCATCGGTCAGCGAGGTAGGTTCAGGGGTTATGATCAGTACTACTTCTGAAGAAGCCAGGCAAAAGGCGATAACGTTTTTTGAAATGCCTGCTGAAGTATCAAAAAGCAAAAAGTCATATCCATCGAGTTCAGAAAAAGACCGGATCAGATGGTCCATTTGGTCATCTTCAAGGTTGGCCATCTTTTCTGTGCCTGAACTACCGGGAATGATATCGATCCCTTTGTAATCTCGTATAATAATATCTTGGAGGGTGCGGCGATTGAGAATTACATCTTCCAGGTCGTACTCGGGATTCAGCCCCAGGAGGATGTTGATGTTGGCTAATCCCAGGTCTGCGTCAAACAGGCATGTCCGGTGACCTAATGTCGCCAGGTGTAAAGCCAGGTTGACGCTGATGTTTGTTTTCCCAACGCCGCCCTTTCCACTCGTGATAGTAATTGTTCTAGTCATACGTTTCCTGATATCAGCATTGAGTGGTTAAATAATTTTACTACTCGACTACTCAACAACTCGACCATTCAACTAACTAAGAGTCGGGAACAGCTAAAATCTCTACAGTCCCTGCGTTGTTTTCAATGTTAAAAGTTACCGTCTTACATTTATATTGGGAACAGATATTATAAAAATTCTCAGCGATGAATTCTTTAAACAGAGAACTGTCTACTGTGCTATCGGTCTGGCCGGAGTCGGCCCTGAGACTTTCATATTTTTGTTGTATTAGGTCCAGCGTTACTCGTTCTGTCTCAGGGTTGGATACCTGAAAGCTTTTAGGTGATACGTCATCGTCTTTCTTAGGAGGTCCTCCGCCACCCTCCAACAGGCTCTCAACGAGAAAGTCGGCCACGTCCTGCGCCTGCTCCCTTGAGCGGAACTCTTTTACCATCTCGTGGGGGATCACCCTGATAATTTCTGATAGCGTTGTCTCATCCATTTTTAATAGACCGTCCTCGAGCATGGTCTTCATACCGCTTTCTATCGCCAACTTTGTGATGCCGTCCGTGTCAAGCCCTCTATTCAGGGCTTGGGAAATTTCATTGTTTACGACAAAGATCTCCGAAAGAAGAGTGCGTCCTTTATATCCTGTAAAGTTGCATGCATCACAACCCTGTCCTTTATAAAAAGTGAGATGGGCGGGATATCTCTTAAAAACCATGCCCCACTCATCTTCCCCAGGGACATATTCCTTAATGCAGGAGGGACAAATTCTCCGTACCAGTCTTTGGGCAAGAACACACATGAGGCAGGATGATATTTGACCGTATTCTACCTCAAGGTCAAGAAGCCGTGGAACAGCGCTTATAGCATCATTGGTATGTATGGTGCTTAGCAGAAGGTGTCCGGTTTGGGCGGCGTCAAAGCCGATCTTTGCTGTTTCCTCATCACGGATCTCGCCCACGAGTATCACATCAGGGTCAAGCCTGAGGAAGGAGCGCAAGAGTCTTGAAAAGGTGAGGCCGATCTTGGGGTTTATCTGGGTTTGCATGATACCGGGGAAGCTATATTCAATGGGGTCTTCCGCGGTTATAATTTTTATGCCTGGATCGTACACGTATTGCAGGGCGCCATACAGTGTTGACGACTTTCCGCTTCCTGTTGGGCCGGACACCAGGATCATTCCCGCGGAGCTCTTAAGCATAGTTTGAAACGGGTCCAGCACGTGAGGGGAATGGTTCAATTTTGCAAGGCCGACATTGGCCTTGCGGGAATCAAGGATTCGAACTGTTACATTTTCTCCTGTAATGCCGCGGCAGGTAGCGACCCGGAAATCAAGATCGAATTTTTTGTCTTCTCCTTTATCATAATAGCTGATACGAAAAACACCGTCTTGAGGAAGGCGTTTTTCCGCGATATCAAGGTTTGACATGACCTTAATGCGGGAAATCACAGCGCCGACCTTTTCTTGAATTTTTTCCTTCAACCACCCTATGTTCGATTCTCGCAGGACACCGTCCATTCGATAACGAAGTTTCACTCCCTTCCGATCCTGCTCAATGTGAATGTCGCTTGCATTATTTATAATGCCGTATTTGACGATAAAGTTTACCAGCTCTTCAGCTTCAATATCCTGAACTCCATAAACGGCTGTCTCTGAATCATTTCCTTCCATCTCTTCATCAAGACTAAGCTCCATGAAGTCGATATCGTCCTCGTCCTCTGCTTTTGCCTGCTGAGCTGGTGACCTGCCGCGACCAAGACGCTTGCTGTAGAGTATCTCAAAAAGTTCTTCAAATTTTTCTTGTGTTATGAGTATGCACGATACACTCAAGTGCCCGTACATATTTTTCAGTTCGTATACGATATTCAGAAGCGTTGGCTTAAATAGGGCCAGGGTCAGTCTGCTGCCCTGCAATGAAATCGGCAGAACCAGATTTTTTTCAGCATACTTTTGACTGACAATACCGGACAGGGTTTTTTTAGCTGAGTCGCCGTATCCGAAGTCGGTCAGCTCCTTAAAGGGGACATTGTACAGTTTAGACAAAGCGCCTTGGAGCTGTTCCGTAGTGATAAGCTTTTTCTTTACCAGTACCTGACCCAGAGAGTCTGTGCTGTACGACTGCTCCTGTCGGGCGATATTGAGTTGTTGTTTGTTTATATAACCGAGCGTTAAAAGAATCTCGCCGAGCTCCAACTGCTTATTATACTTGTTAAGCACGTAGTTCAGATCAACTGGATTGACGAGGTTTAAGTCGCATAGAATTTCACCTAATATGCGGTGGGATTTTTGAATTCTCAGAGCGACCTCAAGGTCCTTCGGGCTGATTAATTTTAGCTTGACTGCCAGCTCCCCGAGCTTTGGAGCATTAATCTGCTCCTTGAGCAGCTTTCCCACGTCTTCAGGGTCAAGCAGCCCCTCCCTAATAAGTACCTCCCCGATAAGTTGAGCCGGTTTTTTGTTTTTTAAGCAAACTTCCAATTGGTCTTTTGTAATTAAACCGCTGTCAATCGCTAATGTTCCTATATTCCTTTTGAGGTCGGGATGGTTGAGGAGGCCCTCCAGGTTGGATTCTGATAATGCTTTGTTTTTTACAAAAATCTGGCCCAGGGGGAGTTTGCGTATCGCTCCTTCCTGCCGTTGAATGGCAAGCGCCTTCTGAATTGTCTCCTTCTTTACAAGGCCTTCTTTAACTAATAGTTCACCGATTCGAAATGGGGTTCTCTTCTCTGAGGGCTTTTTATCGGGTGTATTCTTTGAGTCAGGCGCTTGAGTTTTTTTGTCGTTTTGTTCCATATTAAAACGATTAGCCCTCTTACGGTTAGTTAAAGATGTTACATAGTTATGGTATGGCGATAGGCCGCAATACTCATGCCAAATGACAAGAACGACAATTGATGTTTATCTTACAATCGGATAGTCTTTAAAGGTTCTTTAATGTAGATGGGATATTTTTGTTGACGACCTCACCTGAGGCCGATACAGGCGAGTCAAAGAATACTTCCTCGGCGTATGATGTCGCTGATGTCCCCGTTGGCTATTCCGTATACAAGCAACAGGAGAAACAGAAGGAGCAACAGCGCCTTGGGGAACCATATAACAAATCGATTCATACCTAAAAAATCCATCTGATCACTCCAAACCCGAGTATGAGTAACAGGGTGAACACAATTACCAGCGGGTTAAAATAACGATCAATAAATTGCTGGATAGGAGCGCCAAACTTGTAAATCAATCCTCCTATCAAAAAGAAACGAGCCGACCTGGAAATGAGAGAGGCGATAAAAAATATTATAAAATTTATTTTAAACGCGCCGGCGGCAATGGTAAAGACCTTATAAGGAATGGGGGTAAAACCTGCAACCCCGATAACCCATGCGTCATAGCGGGTATAGAGATCCTGGACGTAAGAATATTTTTCGCCAAATCCGTACAATTTAATGATAGTGTCTCCAATGGCCGCCATAAATTCCCATCCGATCAGATACCCCAAGCAACCCCCCAAGAGCGATCCTATAGAACAGACCAGGGCATACTGAAAAGATTTTTTTGGGATTGCCACTGCAAGCGCTATAAGTAAAATGTCAGGTGGGAGAGGGAAAAAAGATGACTCGCAAAAGGCCAATAAAAACAGGGCCGGAGTCCCATAAGGGGTTTCGGCCCAATGAAGCACCCAATCATATAGCCGTCGTAAAAATTTCACTTGTTCTTATCCACCCCACCCATGGTTTCCAATCAATTTTACAAAGCGGCATCCCCCCGTGGTTCTTTCGATAAACCCGTCTTTTTTTCGGGTTATCTGCATTAGTACCTGAGAATATACATCACCGACTGGTATGACTAACCGTCCTCCGATCGCTAATTGTTTTTTTAGAGGTTCCGGCACATGTGGCGCGCCTGCCGTGACGATAATGCCGTCAAATGGCCCTTCTTCCGGCCATCCATTGGTGCCGTCAGCGCACCTTGTAACAACATTAAGATATTTTAGTCGGTCCAATTTTTTTTTTGCCTCGATCAGGAGTTCCCTAATTCGTTCTATAGTATATACCTTGTGGGCCAACTCTGCCAGTATGGCGGTTTGATAACCCGAACCCGTTCCTATCTCAAGGACTTGATCCTCGGGCGTAAGTTCTAAGAGCTGTGTCATTTCCGCTACCATATATGGTTGTGAAATAGTCTGCTCGTGGCCGATTGGAAGGGGAAAATCGCCGTATGCCTGGGCTTGAAGCGCCTCACCAACAAAGACGTGACGTGGGACCTTTCTCATTGCTGCGAGTACTATAGGGTCTGTTATCCCCCTGGCCTCAAGCTGGGTGAGGACCATCCTTTCACGTTCACGCTTATAGTCCATTGGGTCTCCGTTATCATTTCTCATTTCTCATTGTACATTTCTCATTGACCATTGTTAAAAAGGAAGGTTATCATTTTAATGACAAATGTCACGACACTATCTCAACTACTGTTCTCTGAAGCTTGCGACCTCCTTTGAGATTGTATAACTTGCGTACCACTTTGAACTTCCCTTCAGCAAAGAGCCGAACACAGTCCGCATACAGTTCCCATTCCAGGCGGAGCCCTTTTTCTTTAATTGTCTCTATTGTGTCTTCAGGGGTAATCTCAAACGCCTTTTGGCCGATAATTGCTCCGGAGTCTTCTCCATAATCAATAAAATGGACTGTACAGCCTCCCACCTTGCACCCATATCTATACGTATCACCATATCCGTCGATTCCGGGAAATGCCGGAAGAAGGGCAGGATGAATGTTCATAATACGTGGATCAAGGGGGGCGAAATTTATTTTATCTATGAAATACGGACTGAGGGTTCGCATAAAACCCGCCAGCACAAGGAGATCAAAGGAGTAGGGACTCATTTCACGGATCAGAGCCCCCTCTGCCGCAGCCCTTATACTAAAAAAACGGGTTAATTTGGCAGGCTCTTCAGAGACAGAAAACAGGGTCTGTTTTTTTAATATTTCATTTAAATTAAAGTCTTCCGGAACAAGACCTTCCGACCCTTCGTCATAACGGCGCGCAATCTCTTTATAATCCAGAACAAATGTCGGAATGTTGTGTGATTTACCCCTTTCAAGCCCGTAGGCATCAGGGTTGTCTGAACCCACGAAGACCACCTCTCCGTTTATGCGGCCTGCTTCGCAGGCATCGATGATTGCCTGTAAATTGGTACCCCCACCTGAAACAAGGGCGCCAATTCGAATTTTTCCCATTGTAGCCCTCCTCGATAATTGGTTAAATGCTCAAATCGGCAATCTTACCTACTCGACAACTCAACTACTTGACCAAATTTCGATATTCGGACTTATTTAAGCCATACAATACGATCTTTTGTAGCCCTTTTCAATAAATTGAACCAAGTTTTTTATCGCTATTTATAATAATACCATAATTTTGACAATTCATCTCCTTTTTTATATAAATCTTTCATAATGCAAATAATTGACGATTTCGTAAAAAGTCATAATTAGAATATTGATGGAATCGTAAAAAGTCGGTTTCGGGGAATGTGTCATTTCGACCGCAGGGAGAAGTCTAATGTTTTCAATATGCTATTTCGTAAAGATTTCTCGCTCCCGCCTGCTAACACCTATTTGGTTTGGCAACCACAATGCTGGCATACATGGCTATGGCGGGCAGGTCGCTCGAAATGACAAGTTGTTGAGACTTTTTACGACGCCATCAATATTACAGCGGAGCAAGATCGTATGAAAACGCGATGGATATCCAAAAAAGTGATAATAGCCATTGCCGCAGTTTTGGCAATCGTTACGATTTTTATATACTTATCATATCTGTGCCACAGGGATTTTGAGGAGACGGCGATTTCGCAAACACAACAGCAGTTACTGACGATAGCAAAGACAACAGCGAATAGGCTGGAAGAATTTGTCGACACTCTTTCAAGGGAGTCAAAGGTTATTGCAGCAGAGCCGGCTGTTCAAGAAGAGATCAAAAATAGAATTATGCAAACGCAACTGCATGTCTGTCCGGTTAAAATTTTTTATGAATCTCATATAGATGTCGCTGATGCGCTTACCACATTGGACGCCAATGGCATTATGTTGCATAGACATCCATTTTGGCGGGACAAGAAGGACAGAATAGGAACAGATTTTACTGATAAGCCGGGTGTGGCGTATGTCGTACGAGAGCATGAGCCGTATATCAGTAAGCTGTTTTATAACAATTTAGGTGAGCCCGCTATCTCTATTTCAGAACCGGTATTTTATAAAGATGAATTTATAGGAATTGTAAGATGGATGATTAGCCTGGAGAATTTCTATAAACGTTTTATTCAGCCAATCAAGGTGGGCGAGGCGGGCTTTGCATGGATATTGGATGAACGAGGAACATTGTTAAGCTACCCTGATCCAAAGCAGGTGGGTAAACATATTATGGCCCCGAGAAAAGAAAAGTTTCCTGATCATGATTGGTCATTATTAGAAAAAATTATAAGAAAATCGACCCAGGGTGAAGAAGGGACGGGTACTTATGGTTGTGCGACATGCGGAAAGAGGGTTATTGCCTATGCTCCAGTTCATATAGGAAATCAGTTATGGTCGATTGGTGTTTCCATGAATTATTCTGAAATTGCAGAACCCATTTTCCAACACGCAATGCACCACATAGAGATTACGGCGCTTGTTATGGCACTGCTTTTAGCCGGAGGGGTTGCTTTTTACAGGATGGAAAGAAAGAGGTCTGACGAATTTGAGGATAAAAACAAAGAGTTGCGGGAAAGTACTCGCCGAACGCAAGTTGCTTATGACCAATCCATCATCTATGCACAGCAGCTCAATGAAGAGATTGTTGAGCGCAGACGGGCCGAGGATGAGTTGCGGGAGAGTGAGGAGAAACTTACAGGGATTGTTGATTCTGTGACGGACCTCATGACCATGGTAAACGAACAGTTTAATATTGTGTGGGCCAACGATGTCGCAAAGGGTCTGTTCGGACCGGATATGGTCGGCAAAAAGTGTCATGCCATGTACCATGGACTTGATAACGTTTGCGAACCGTGCATCGTGAAGAAGTGTTTCGAAGATGGCAAAATTCACGAATTTGAGACAGAACTTATTAGCGCCGATGGTAACAAAATGAACTTCTGGTGTACAGCCAGTGTGTCTGCCCGGTATGGGGACGGCCGCCCAAAGATGGTGGTGGAGTTTTTACACGATATCACGGAACGCAAGCGGAAGGAGGAACAAATTAAGACATCGCTCCAAGAGAAAGAGATTCTGCTTAGGGAGGTTCACCACCGGGTCAAAAATAATATGCAGATTATTTCCAGTCTGTTAAAGCTTCAGTCCAAATATATCAAGGACGAAGAAGATATTGAGATGTTTAGAGAGAGCCAGAATCGGATAAAATCGATGGCTCTTGTGCATGAGAAGCTTTATCAATCAAAAGGCTTGGCTAATATTGACTTCAATGAATACATTAAACATCTGGTAAATATCCTGTCCCGGTCTTATGGAATCAACACAGGGGCAATTGATCTCAAGATAGATGTAGAGGATGTTATGATCGGAGTTGATACCGCGATTCCGTGTGGGTTGATTGTCAACGAACTTGTTTCCAATTGTTTGAAACATGCCTTCCCGGAGGTCAAAAAAGGTAAAATAAAAATCATACTCCACTCAACTGATGAAAGCGAGATTGAACTGACAGTCAGTGATAATGGTGTTGGCATACCGAAAGATCTTGATTTTAGAAATATCGATTCGCTTGGTTTAAAACTGGTCAATATTCTGACAAGGCAGATCGGGGGCAAATTGGATCTGGACAGAAGTGAAGGAACCAGGTTTCATATAAGGTTCAGCAAATAAAGAGAGGCTATGCGACCATGACGAAAGCGCAAATTCTGGTTGTTGAAGATGAGGGTGTTGTTGCTGAAGACATCCAAACATGCTTGCAGAGTTTAGGTTATATCATCTCTGCTGTGGTGTCTTCCGGAGAAGAAGCTATTATAAAGGCAGAAGAGAATAGCCCGGATTTGGTGCTGATGGATATCGTGCTAAAGGGCAAAATGGACGGTGTTGAAGCGGCCGATCAAATACGTTCCCGCTTTAATATCCCAGTTGTATATTTAACCGCTTATGCAGATGCAAAAACCCTGGAACGGGCAAAGATGACCGAGCCGTTTGGCTATATTGTAAAGCCGTTTGAAGATAGAGAATTACGCACTGCTGTGGAGATAGCGCTCTACAAATCCGGAATGGATAATAAGTTGAGAGAGCGTGAAGAGTGGCTTTCCACAATACTCAAAAGCATCGGCGATGGAGTGATTGTTACGGACGAAAAAGGGCGCGTGAAGTTTATGAATCGTGTTGCCCGGTCCTTGACAGGGTGGAAGGAGAAAGCGGCTGCGGGAAAACCTCTGAAAAAGATCTTTAACATTATAAACGAAAAAACGCGTAAACAGGTAGAGGACCCCGTAATAAAGGTAATTCGAGAGGGTGTTATTGTGGGGCTGGCGAATCACACTATACTGATAGCCAGAGATGGGACCGAAATACCGATTGACGACAGCGGCGCTCCGATCAAAGATGACAAGGGGAACATTACAGGTGTGGTTTTGGTCTTCCATGACATTATCGAGCGCAGGAAGGCGGAGGAAGAAAAAGAGAAGTTGCAGAAACAGTTCCAACAGGCTCAGAAGATGGAGGCCGTTGGGACCTTGGCCGGCGGAATCGCCCATGATTTTAATAACCTCCTTATGGGTATTCAGGGGTACGTCTCCTTGATGTTAAACGATCTTGCACCGACTCACCCTTTTCATGCCAGGTTTAAACGTGTTGAAGATCAGGTGAAAAAGGGCGCGGAATTAACGACTCAATTATTAGGGTTTGCCAGGCACGGGAAATATGATGTTAAACCGACAGACATCAATGAAATAGTCAGAAAAAGCGTCCATATGTTTGCGCGTACCAAGAAAGAGATTACGATCAGAGAAAAATATGCGCGGGACCTTGGGGCGGTAAAAGTTGATCAGGGGCAGATAGAACAGGTCCTTTTGAACCTTTATGTAAACGCTTGGCAGGCTATGCCGGGCAGGGGTGATCTTTATCTGGAGACGAGTAACGTTATCTTGGACGAAAACTATACCAAAACTTATAATGTGC
>JAUWMN010000277.1 GCA_030613165.1 Desulfobacterales bacterium | reverse complement strand
CCTCCTTCAGGGCAAAGCAGATATCGCGTTTAGCCCTACCGGAGGGTTTCACCACGCAGGGCCTGATTTCGCCTCCGGGTTTTGTTACATTAACGATGTCAATATCAGCCTTAAAAAGATGCTGAGCCAAGGCAAACGTATACTTTACGTCGACATCGACGCTCACCATGGCGATCTGGTACAAGAGGCATTTTACGATAACCCAAATGTCCTGAAGATATCGTTTCACGAAAGCGGAAAAAACCTCTTCCCGTGGAAAACAGGATTTGAGACAGAAATAGGGGACGGCAAAGGGAAGGGGTACAATATCAACTTCCCCCTTCCGGAAAATACAGGAGATGAGGAGTTCCTGTGGGCGTTTGAGAGGATATTTCCACCTGTTGCCGAAGCATTTAAGCCGGATATTATATGTGCAGTTATCGGCATTGATATAATCTTTTCCGACCCCATGACACGCCTTCAGTTGACCAATAATGCCTATATAAAAGCGGTAAAAACAATCAAGCAAGCAGCCCCTAAACTACTTGCCCTCGGATCCGGAGGATACGTTCTCGATAATATAGAACGCTCGTGGACCTTGGCATGGGCCGCCATGAATGATCTGGAACCAAAAGAGGAAGACGCGATAACATTCGGAGGGATGTTTTGGGGTGATGGTATCTCCTCTCTCATGGACAGGCCCTATTTTCTCCCGGATGATATCCGGGAAAAAACAACGAAAGAGGTAAAAAGGATATATCGATATATTAAAAAAACTATTTTCCCTATATTGGAGATTAAGGTATAATTGAATAATATAAGAAGTTTTATTGGGGACGCAGATGAACGAGACTATTTGTTGCGGGTTACGGGTTGCGGATTACGTGTTGCGAGTTACGGGTTGCGAGTTACGGGTTAAAAAGATAAAACATCTTTCTATAGCTACAATAAAGTAGGTAGCAAAATAAACAGAATCACTCAACGCACAGAGACAAAATGGAAACAAAAACCCGTAACACGTAACCCGCAACATCCTATAATGTTTTTTTAAAAAATAGTTATCTGCGTCTATCTGTGAAAATCCGCGTCCTAATAGATTTTTAGACAGCCTAATCGGAGGTAAAGATGACCGACAGCAAATTGATAGAATCGATCGCGAAAGAAGGCGGAAAGAAATATCCTCCATCCAAGGAATTCCAAAAAAAAGCGATCATTAAAAGCTTCAAACAATATCAGGAAATCTACAAACACTCCATTAAAGATCCCGAAGGATTCTGGGCCGAAAGGGCTAAAGAACTCCACTGGTTTAAGAAATGGAAACGCGTGTTAGCTTATGATTTTACGGAAGCGCGGGTTAAGTGGTTTGAGGGAGGGAAACTCAACGTTTCCTATAACTGTCTCGACCGCCACCTCGATACATGGAGAAAGAACAAGGCAGCCCTGATCTGGATCGGTGAACAATCGGATGAAAGCAAGGTCTATACCTATCAGATGCTGCATTCCGAGGTTTCCAGATTTGCAAATGTATTAAGAAAGAAGGGAGTCAAAAAGGGGGACAGGGTAAGCATCTATCTTCCCATGATCCCTGAGCTTACCATCGCCATGCTTGCCTGCGCACGGATCGGCGCTATCCACAGCATTGTCTTTGGAGGTTTCAGCGCGGAATCTTTAATGAGTAGAATTAACGATTGCGGCGCTTCCATGTTGATCACCGCTGACGGAGGATTTCGTGGAGGTAAAGTCACACCGCTTAAGGGGAACGCTGATAAAGCGCTGCAAGGTTGTCCGAGAATCAAAACGTGCATTGTAATCCGTCGCGCCAATAACGATATAACCATGAAAAAGAACCGTGACTCGTGGTGGCACGAAGAGATGGCCGCGCCCGACATCAAATCCTCCTGCAAACCCGCGGTCATGGACGCCATTGACCCACTCTTTATACTATATACCAGCGGCTCCACGGGAAAACCAAAAGGGGTGCTCCATTCAACCGGCGGATATCTTCTTTATACCAATCAGACTTTTAAATGGGTCTTTGATGCCGGAGACGAAGATACCTTCTGGTGCACCGCGGACATTGGATGGATCACCGGACACAGCTATATCGTCTATGGCCCTCTTTCAGCCGGGGCCACCAGTATTATGTTTGAGGGAGTCCCGACCTATCCCGACCCTGGACGGTTTTGGGAAATTGTAGAGAAGTTCAAGGTCTCGATTTTTTATACCGCCCCGACCGTTATCCGGGTGTTGACGAAATATGGAGAGGAATGGCCCAACCGCTACGACCTGAGCAGCTTAAGACTGCTCGGAAGCGTTGGCGAGGTTATCAACCCTGAAGCGTGGCACTGGTATTACAAACATATCGGTAAAGGTAAATGCCCTATTGTGGACACTTGGTGGCAGACTGAAACCGGCGGCGTGCTCATTGCCCCACTACCCGGGGCCATACCCAACAAACCCGCGTCAGCCGGTGTCCCCTTCCCTGGCGTGGCGCCTCTCATCGTGAAGGACAACGGCAAAAAAGCAGGCCTTAACGAGGGGGGGTATCTGGTCATTACCAAGCCGTGGCCGGGCATGATGAGCGGGGTCTATGGAGAGCCAAAACGCTTCAAGTATACCTATTTCAGCCAATTCCCCGGCATGTACTTTACCGGAGACGGGGCAAAAAAAGACAAAGAAGGATCCTACTGGGTAATGGGACGCGTGGATGATGTCATCAACGTATCCGGCCATCGCCTCGGGACGGCAGAGATCGAAAGCGCCATAGTTGGTTATACGAGTGTGGCCGAAGCCGCGATCGTGGGCTATCCCCATGATGTAAAGGGCGACGGGATATACGCCTTTGTCATGCTCAAGAGCGGGGTCGAACAATCAGAA
>JAUWMN010000106.1 GCA_030613165.1 Desulfobacterales bacterium | reverse complement strand
AACAATAATTAATGATTGAAGATTTTTTACTAAATCATCAATCCAAAGCAGGGAGACTTGGCTCATGGCACATAAAAAAGCGGGCGGAAGCTCAAGAAACGGCCGTGATAGCAACGCTCAGCGGAGAGGCATCAAGGTATACGGAGGCCAGACAGTCCGTGCAGGCAATATTATTATTCGTCAGTTAGGCACAAGAATCCATCCCGGCAAAAATGTGGGAATGGGCAAGGACTATACGCTGTTTGCAAAAATAGACGGATTGGTCACCTATGAGCGCCTTGGGAAGAGCCGAAAAAAGGTCAGCGTCTACGCTTCCACCTAACATCCATGAAATTCATCGATGAAGCTGTCATTTTGGTCCAAGCCGGATCCGGCGGGAATGGGTGTGTCAGCTTCCGCCGCGAGAAATATATCCCAAGGGGAGGGCCGGACGGCGGCGATGGCGGTAAGGGCGGAGATGTCATACTAAAAGCCACCAGCCAGCTTCGAACCCTCTCTCACTTCCACTTCAGACAACAATTCAAGGCCCCGCACGGAACACACGGTCAGGGGAAAAATCGAACAGGAAAAAATGGAAAAGATCTAATTGTAAAGGTCCCTGTGGGAACTCTCGTCAAGGACCTTGAGGGAGGAGCCCTTTTACAAGACCTGACACGAGACAATGAAAGTGTTGTAGTAGCACAAGGAGTAAGGGGCGGAAAGGGAAACAAACATTTTGCCTCCTCAACCAATAGAGCCCCTCGTTTTGCCCAAAAAGGAAGCCCCGGTGAGTCTATTGCTCTAAAATTAGAACTCAAACTTTTGGCCGATATCGGAATTATTGGTTTCCCTAACGCGGGGAAATCAACCCTAATATCCAGAATCTCCTCTGCACGGCCCAAGATATCCGATTATCCGTTTACCACTCTCATCCCCAACCTTGGCGTGGTCGAACTCGATCCATATCCTCCTTTTGTGGTAGCCGACATCCCAGGGCTTATTGAAGGAGCGCATACTGGGGTAGGCCTTGGCACAAGGTTTCTCCGCCACGTGGAACGAACCTTGTTATTAGTTCACATGATCGACTTGACCAGCCTGGAATCAGATGATATTTTAAAATCTTATCATTCTATTAATACAGAGCTCGAACATTTTAATTCAACGCTTTCCCAAAAGCCTCAAGTGCTTGTTCTCAACAAGAAGGACCAGCCCGAAACTGAAAAGGATGCTCTCTTATTTCAAGAAGCGATACGCGATACAAACCCTGATGTTTGGGTCATCTCCGCGTTGACCGGAGAAGGTGTGGCCCCGTTAAAAGAACATCTGGCAAGGTTGCTGGGAAAATATAGGTACTTTGATTCAATAGAATAAGATCTTTGGGTTACGAGTTACGTGTTACGAGTTGCGAGTGCACACGGCAGGACAACTGCAACGATACACACAATGAACACATTGGTACGACACATAAATTCATTCAGTACATAGAAATAGAATCCGAATAAAACTCGCAACCCGTAACTCGCAACACTGTATTTTAACAGTCATACATTCATCATGCGCGAAACAGACAACACAGTTAAATTGAGAGCAGAGATCATTTCACGCGTCCGGCGGGTAGTTGTCAAAGTTGGAAGCGGGGTCCTCACAAAAGATCTTGATTTAAACACAGAGATAATCAACCGGTTGGCCGATGAGATCTGTTGGCTAATACAGTCGAAGGGTGTGGAAGTACTCCTGGTATCGTCAGGCGCTATTGCATCCGGTCTGAAAAAGGTTGGGCTTTCCTGTCTTCCTGCTGATATCCCGAAAAAGCAGGCTACTGCCGCCGTGGGGCAGAGTCGCCTTATTATGGAATACGAAAAGGCCTTTGAGCGTTGCGGCCAGAAGGTTGCGCAGATACTTTTGACCATGGATGATCTTTCCAACCGCAGGCGGTATCTGAACGCACGCAACACGCTTTACACCCTTTTAGGATGGGACATCGTCCCAATCATAAATGAAAATGACACCGTAGTTGTAAAGGAGATAAAATTCGGCGACAATGATACACTTGCTGCCATGATTACCCATCTTATGGACGCTGATCTCCTGGTTAATCTAACCGATATCGATGGGCTTCACGACAAGGACCCTCGCGTACATTCAGATGCCACATTGCTCCCTCTGGTAAGCGCCATCGATCGTACACTTGAAAAAGCGGCATGCAAGATACCGGGCGCCGTAGGGACAGGTGGAATGTACAGCAAGATCCAGGCGGCGAAAAAAGTAACCATCAGCGGAATTCCAATGATCATAGCGAACGGTCTTGCTCCCGATGTACTAAAAAGAGTCTTTGAGGCACAAGAAATCGGCACCCTGTTTCTTCCCAGAAAGGAAAAAATGACCAGCCGAAAATGCTGGATCGCCTTTACCTTAAAACCTAAAGGTGTTATAATGGTCGACCAGGGAGCTCGAAGGGCGATTGTCGAGCAGGGCAAAAGCCTTCTTCCTGCCGGAATTATCGACGTTCAGGGGAACTTTGGAATCGGAGCGCCGGTTCAGTGTATGGATAGCAATAAAAAACCGATCGCCACGGGGCTGGTCAATTACCCATCAGCCGATATTCGCAAAATGATGGGACTAAAAACCGGCCAGATCGAAAAGCAACTCGGATACAAATATTATGATGAGGTAATTCATAGGGATAATTTGGTAGTGATTGAATAGTATAATTTCCATTTTGTACACAGATGAACACAGATTATCAGGATAACAGGGAGTTGCGAGTTACGGGTTGCGTGTTACGTGTTGCGGGTTAGAAAGATAAAGTAATGAAAAGTCAAAATGATACTTACCGATGTATTAGATAGCAAAATAAACATATTTATTCAATACGTGGAGACAGAATGGAGACAACACCCGAAACACGTAACTCGCAACACGCAACCCATGTAGGAATTCCCATTTTGCCTATTAGCTATCAGCTATTAGCCATGAGCTAACTTGATAAGGAGTACTATGTCAGTCGAAGAAACTATTCTATCTATGGCACGCGGGGCTAAAGAGGCTGCAAGGATGCTGGCCACGTGCGGTACGGACAAAAAAAACGACGCCTTGGAGCGGATTGCTCAAAAGCTGTTAGACAAAAAAGAGGCAATCAAGGAAGAGAATAAAAAGGACCTCGCTTATGCGGAGGAACAAGGGATCTCGGCCGCCATGATCGACCGGCTTACAATAAAAGACTCTACAATTGAATCTATGGTGTCAGGTCTTCGCGAAGTCGTGCAACTCCCCGACCCGGTTGGAGCCGTTACAAAAACGTGGCTCCGGCCCAATGGATTGCAGGTAGGCAAAATGCGCATACCGTTGGGGGTAATCGGGATTATTTATGAGTCACGGCCTAATGTAACCGTAGACGCGGCAAGCCTGTGTCTGAAATCGGGAAACGCTGTTATTCTTCGCGGCGGATCGGAAGCCCTCCATTCCAACCTAATCCTCTCCAGTATCATTCAGGAAGCGCTTGGGGAAGCAGGGCTTCCTGAAGCCGCCGCGCAGGTAGTCCCTGTGAGGGACAGAAGCGCGGTCAATGCCCTGCTGGAACAGGAAGAATTCATTGATCTGATTATTCCAAGAGGGGGCGAGGGACTGATCAGGTTTGTAGTGGAACATTCGCGCATCCCTGTATTAAAACATTACAAGGGGGTCTGCCACGTTTATGTGGATAATGGAGCAGACCTCGACATGGCGGAGTCAATCTGTTTCAACGCCAAAGTCCAGCGTCCAGGGGTCTGTAACGCTATGGAGACCCTCCTGGTTCACAGCGAAATAGCCGAGACTTTTTTGCCTCGTATGGCAGATAGTTTTAAAAAGGCTGGGGTAAAACTCAAAGGGTGTCCTTCAACCTGTCGGATTCTCCCGGAAATACAACAAGCCGAAGAGTCTGATTGGCCGGCAGAGTATCTTGACCTTGTTCTTGCAATCCGTGTAGTACAAGATATGGATGAGGCCATGAAGCACATCGCCCGGTATGGCTCCGATCATACAGAGTCGATTGTTACATCCGACTATGCCAGGGCCAACCGTTTCATTAGAGAGGTCGATTCTTCAGTGGTATTGGTGAACGCGTCTACCCGTTTTAATGACGGCGGTCAACTCGGCCTCGGGGCAGAGATCGGTATCAGCACATCCAAGCTTCATGCCTTTGGCCCGATGGGACTGGAAGAACTAACAGGGACCAAGTTTATAGTGTTTGGAAACGGTCAGATCCGTACGTAGAGCTATGCGCCTGGGATTATTAGGAGGAACATTTAACCCGATACATTTCGGCCATCTTCGCGCCGCGGAAGAGATTCGCGAAAAGATCCGTCTGGATCGGATCACCTTTATCCCTTCAGCGCTTCCCCCCCACAAAAAGGTTGAACCTCCCATCACTGTTGCAGATCGGCTGGAGATGGTCCGGCGGGCCGTGGCCGGCAATCCTTTTTTTGAGGTCTCTGAAATTGAAATCAGGCGGCCAGGGCTCTCGTATACTGTAGAAACATTAAGACACTTTCAAAGAAGCGCGGGCGCGGAGACAGAACTTTTTTTTATTGTAGGAATGGATGCGTTCCTCGAAATTAATACCTGGGAATCGTATAAGGAACTGTTTCAACTAAGTCACTTTGTTGTGTTGGAACGTCCTGGAACGCCTCATGCATTGGAAAAATTCCTGGCCGACAATATCTCTCCGGATTATCGACCCGACAATGAGAAAAGGCGCTATCTTCACCATGAACTTCGCGCCGTATTTTTTCAAGCTGTTACCTCGCTTGATATCTCATCAACAAAGATCCGGGACCTGGTGAAGGAAGGATGTTCAATACGCTATCTGGTTCCCAGGGTAGTCGAGGAATATATTATTAATAAAGGACTATATAAATGATACCTGAAAAAGCGTCTGAAAACCATAAACAAGAGCCCGATATCCAAACATGGCAGCGGTGCGTTAAGGCCTTACAGCAGAAAAAAGTTTTAGATTTAGTGGTATTAGATGTATGCGGTATAGCTTCATTTACGGATACATTCATCATCGCCTCCGGAAGATCCTCTCGACAGGTATCCGCGGTTGGGGAACATGTAATCTATAGCCTAAAAAAACAGGGCATACGCCCGCTCGGTGTTGAAGGGTTGCAGGGCGGCAAATGGGTACTGATAGATTACGGAGACGTGGTAATCCATATATTCTTTGAGCCGACCCGTGAGTTCTATGACCTTGAAGGCTTGTGGTCAGATGCTGAAAGGATCGATCCTGACGACAGATGATAGAGGACAGAGGACAGATGACGAGAGGGCTCCAAGGAGGATAAATTTCCATGCTCAGCCGCAGACCGATAATGTTATGCATATTAGACGGATGGGGGATTGCGCCGCCAGGAGAAGCTAATGCCATCGTCCAGGCCCGCACCCCTTTTCAGGACAAACTTTTCAAGACTTATCCTTCCACGCGTCTGGCAACATCGGGAAAGGCTGTTGGTCTTCCAGAAGGGATTATGGGGAATTCCGAGGTCGGTCACCTCAACATCGGCGCCGGCAGAGTGGTTTACCAGGGCATTACCAGGATCAACCGCTCTATTCGCAGTGGAGAGTTTTTTGATAACAAGACATTCAACCGGGTGATCTCAAAGGTCAAAAAGAACAACTCCTCCCTCCATATTATGGGATTGGTCTCAGACGGAGGGGTACACAGTCACATGGACCACATCTTTGCGCTTATTGAGTTAGCCAGGCGTAGTGATGTGCCTAATCTTTATATCCATTGTTTCATGGATGGCAGAGACACACCCCCACACAGCGGCATCGATTACATCCGCACCTTGCAAAAAGAACTGGATCGTCAGGGAATAGGCAAGATCGCGACCGTCTGCGGCAGGTTCTATGCGATGGATCGGGACACAAGGTGGAACAGGGTCGAAAAGGCATACAAAATGCTGACATCCGGGACCGGAATACCGGCGCCGGATCCGATTACCGCGGTCAGTTCGGCATATGAACGGGGAGAGACCGACGAATTTATCGAACCCACAATCATTACCGACATGTCAGGCAACCCTGCCGCCACTGTTCGTGACCAGGACGGGATAATCTTTTTCAATTTCCGGGCGGACCGCGCGCGCGAACTCAGCCGTGCGTTTACAGCGCCGGGCTTTGACGGATTTGCGACAAATCCCAGGCCACAGCTTGCCGACTATGTATCCATGACTATTTATGAGGAACAATTCACCTTTCCGGTCGCATTCCCGCCGGAACATCTCGTCAATATATTTGGCGAAATCGTAAGCAAGGCACAACTCCGCCAGCTTCGGATCGCGGAAACGGAAAAATACGCCCATGTCACCTATTTTTTCAACGGGGGCGAGGAGGCG
>JAUWMN010000167.1 GCA_030613165.1 Desulfobacterales bacterium | reverse complement strand
CACCCCTCTCAAGAGGGGAATGACCTCTGTTCTCTATTCTCTGACCTCTGCCCTCTGATCACCGCCCCCTAACGAGAGTATTCTATCTATCTCCCGTGAAGCAGCACGAGCTTCTTTTTCTATATCCGATGTCGGGTCTGAAATCACTTTGTGGAAGTAATACTGCAACGCATTGGATACGGCAGGATAAAGAGGGGTCCTCGGACGAGGCCAGGCGGTCAAAAAAACATTCTTCATATCAGAAAACTGAGGATATGCCCGAATAATTTCCTCGTCCTCATAGAGCGCTTTTCTGGTCGGAGTAAGTCCTGCCTTCAATGCGAGGTGTCGTTGGATTTTTTCACTTGTCAAAAACCGGACAAAGGTCCAAGCAGCCTCTTTGTTTTTAGAATATCTGCTGATTCCGAGTTGCCATCCTCCCAGCGTGGCGAAGCTCGCGCCGCCGGGAAAATGAGGCAGCTTAGCAATGCCCACCTTTCCTGCTATCTTGGAGCGTTGAGGATTGTTTGAAATCTCCCACGCATAAGGCCAGTTCCTGTGGAAGACTGCCTTGCCCTGTATAAAAAGAGATAGAGATTCAGGCTCCTGATATGTCAGCGCTCCTTTAGGAGCAATTACGCCTATAATATTATCTCTTACAAATTTGACCGCGTCCATTGCGGGTTTTTCCGCAATCTCAGATTTCCCTGTTTGTGGATTTAGAATCCTTCCGCCGTTGCTCAAGATGTATTCCATCATATCGCAAACAAGGCCTTCATATTGCTTAAACTGTCCTGAAAATCCGCAAATTTCCCTGTTTTTTCTCTCTTCGGACACAATCTTTTTTGCCTGTTTAACCATTTCCTCCCATGTTTCAGGTGGATTGAAACCATGCCGTTTAAGCAGGTCTTGACGATAGTAGAGCATTCCGCTGCCAACGAAAAGGGGAACACCATAAATTTTGCCCTTGTAAGAATTCGCCAGGATTGGGCTACTCAAAAATTTTTCTTGCTCCGGGGGAGGAAAGAATTCATCAAGGGGAAATGCCCATCCGGCTGAAGCAAATTCAGGGGGCCATATGACATCCATGAAAAAGACATCCACATCAGGACTGCGATTTTTTAGCTTCTGTGTTAGGAGATCATGAAAGGCTGTAGACGAATGGGGGCCTACCTCCCTTATAACGTGAATGTCAGGGTGCTCAGCCTCAAAAAGCGCATGAATTTCTTCCCAAACCGCCGGATGATTGGGTTTCCATGTAATAAACCGAATTGTTGTTTTTCCATAATCTTCTTTCTTCGTACACCCTATTATGAAAAATATGCTCAGCATGGCAAGGAGTACAGCAAGGGCTAACGAAAACTGTAGCAACTTGTTCTTCCATTTACGCATAGATTTTTCCTCTTCATTTTTGATGGTTTCGTAAAAAGTCTTCAATTCGCTTGATTGGGCACTTGATAAGACTCTCATTTAGCATTGATCATTTCACATTTGTCATCTGTCATTTTTTTAATGATAAATGCCCAATGATAGATGATAAATGACAGATGATAAGACCAAGATAAGCTCATCAAAGACTTTTTACGAAACCGTCACTTTTTATATAATAAAATATACCATAACTCGCAAAGGGTTGCATAACAACATATTTTTAAACGTTGGTGTCCAAGATAATTTAATTTCTATAGAAGCGAGACCCTTGCAGGATATAATCCATAAAACACTGTTGACTTGATTTGTAAATTACCCTGTTATATACTTGTTTTAAAAAAATATCAGCTAAGGAAAATGCGACTCAAATTTTTTTTGGTAAGCCGAAGAACGTTGATGTCTATTTTGAAAGATTCCACTTGCTGCGCTGACATGATACTACATTTCACCTATCCGGCTATTGTTCTATTCTTGAGTTCAGACAGTTGTACTACGCCATAATCTCAAAGTGAAAAGCCACACATCACTGTTTTAGGGGGCAATGATGCCACATTCCAAGATTCTTATAGTTGACGATGAACCTCGTATGTGCGAGAGCCTTAAGGTCTTGTTAAGTGGAGAGTCGTATGAAATACATACGTGTCAAAATGGCGCGGATGCTATGAAGTCTCTGGATGAGAATGTGTTTGACCTTATCCTTCTGGACATAGTTATCCCGGACATGGATAGCCGGCAGATAATGGACTACATAGTTAATCGGTGTCCGGATATCCTAATCATCCTTATGACCGGCCATGCCTCGGTAGAATCAGCCGTCACGGCGCTGAGGAGCGGGGCCTACGATTACCTTAGAAAGCCGTTTGAGCATGAAGAATTGTTAAAGACAATACGCAATGCCCTTGATCAAAGAAGATTGAATAGCGAGCGGAAGAGGGCGGAGGAAGATTGGGAAAATACATTCGATGCCGTAACCGACATGGTTATGGTCCTGGACGAGGAACACCGAATTGTTCGCGTGAACAGGGCCACAGCCAAGGCGTTGAATGCCACCAAAAAGAGTTTGGAGGGCAAGAAATGTTATGAGGTAATGCACGGGACAGGCAGCCCGGTCAAGGAATGTCCGATGGTTCTCACCATGAAGACATTAAAACCCCACACCCAAGAGATGGCCGTGCCCGAAATGGGCGGCACCTTCATATGTTCTACGTCTCCAATACTTAATCGTGAGGGAAAACTGACGGGTTATACCCATACACTAAAGAATGTTACGCAATCAAAGCGTCTTGAAGCTCAACTCCAACAAGCTCAGAAAATGGAGTCTATCGGCACCCTGGCCGGCGGCATCGCCCACGACTTTAATAACCTGCTTATGGGGATTCTGGGGCATACCTCCTTGATGCTTTTAGACATTGATTCGTCGCATCCGCATTATAAAAAATTGAAAGTCATTGAAAAACAGGTTCAAAGCGGGGTTAAGTTGACCCGGCAGCTTCTCGGATACGCCAGACAGGGAAGATATGAAGTCAAACCGATTGACTTGAACCATTTAGTGCAAGAGACCTCAGAGACCTTTAGTAGAACCAGAAAAGAGATTACAATCCAGCTAAAGCTTGCCGAGGACCTATATGCGATAGAGGCAGACCAGGGACAAATTGAACAAGTCCTTTTGAATCTGTATGTAAACGCCGCGGATGCCATGCCTGGCGGTGGAGATCTCATATTAAAAACCGTGAATACGACACATGAGGATATCAAGGGAGAGGTGTATATTCCAAAATTGGGCAACTATGTCCTGTTAATGGTGACTGATACAGGCACAGGCATGGACAAAAAGACCCTAAAGCGTATCTTTGAGCCGTTTTTTACGACCAAAGAGATGGGCAGAGGCACAGGTCTTGGATTGGCTTCTGTTTACGGCATCATAAAGGGCCACGAAGGATACATTGCTGTCAAATCTAAGAAAGGACATGGAACCACCTTTAGTATTTATTTGCCTGCAACAGAGAATAAGGTGCGGAAAACCGTCAAAACCTCTGCTCGATTTATTAAGGAAACCGGCACTGTGCTCCTGGTAGACGATGAAGAAATAGTGTTGGAAGTTGGCCGGGAGATGTTAGAGGTGATAGGCTACAGAGTACTCACAGCCAACGACGGCAAAAAGGCTGTCGAAGTTTATAAGAACAATCGAGATACAATAGATGTTGTCCTTTTGGACATGGTCATGCCCAATATGGGTGGCGGTGAAACGTATGACCGGTTGAAAAAGATAAATCCTAATATAAAAGTTGTCCTTTCGAGTGGCTACGCCATTGATGGTGAAGCCACTAAGATATTGGAGCGAGGCTGTAACGGTTTTATTCAGAAACCGTTCAATGTGCCCGAGCTGTCTCAGAAATTAGGGCAGATTTTGTGGGGGAAATAAACCCACCAAAATTGAATGTTTTTCAAAGGTCTTATTTTAGGGAGACTCATACACGATACTTCCGGTCAACCCGGTGTCATATCCTCCCAGTTTTTCTACCCGCCTTTTAAAAGCGTCGGATCGGATTACTCTTAGCATGAGTTGGATCGTTTCTTCTGTAAAGAATCTTTTGGGAATTATTAAATCGTATTGTTCGGTTACGATCGGGATAAAGCCCAGATCAAGCGCCCTGGCCGCGGCATATATTCCCAGGCCGCAGTCCGCTCTTCCGCTTAACACACATGCCGCAATCGACATGTGTGTAAACTCCTCTGTATCATATCCCCTGATTTTTTCCGGATCGATTCCGAGCTGCTCCAAACGATAATCAAGGAGAACACGGGTCACCGAGCCGGCCTGACGATTGATAAAGGTAATGTCCTGGTGGACGAGGTCCTCAATTCCCTTGATGCCTTTCGGGTTGTCTCGATGCACAATAAGGCCCTGCTGCCGAATAACCAGATTGATTACCTTTACAGGGAGATCAGGAAGGTATCGTTTGATATAGGAAATGTTGTACGAGCCGGTCTTTGCGTCAAGAAGATGCGAGCCGGCCACGTGGCATATCCCTTTCTTGAGCGCCATAAGCCCACCGAGACTTCCGACGTGACTTGAAGAGAGACGAAACTGATCGTTTTTTGCCTTGATTTCATCAGCCAACACATCGAGTGTGTTGTCGTGGCTTCCTACAACTACAATAGTGTTTGAGATCTCCTCGGGTGTTTTAAGGAGTTCGGCAGTCACGGTTTCTTCTTCCTTGATTCCTTCTACATGGCTTGGGATTCGTATAATGCCATCCGCCTCTGTAATGGTGGTAATAGAGCCGGCTCCCCGTGGAAGGGTAGTGGCCACAATTGTATCACCAACTTTACCGAGTTTTACGCGGATAAATTCTTCGATTCCCAACCTGGAAGGAAT
>JAUWMN010000232.1 GCA_030613165.1 Desulfobacterales bacterium | reverse complement strand
ATGGCTAAGTAAAAAGGTCAATATACAAGGCGTAGTAGTTTTTCAGGTATGAAGGCATACATATGGTATGTCGAATGCCTGAAAAACTACTACAACGCAGTAGATTGGACTTTTTACGACGCCATCAATCTTGGCACCTTTGTGACAAGGTGCCTGAGTAATTAGAAATTTTCTATTAGATAGGATTTATATATTATTTGTCAAGCCTATTCGACAGGTTCAAGCCAAATTTCTTTTATGCGGACATCTTGCGCACAATACGATTTTTTGATACACGTAATAACATGTCATATCATCGCAGTCGATCACAGAAAAAAATAAAGCGTATTAAATTGAGACGTGCCCAAAAGGGGGCATGGGGGACTTTTTTATATTCTCTCTATGGAATAGTAATCATGCTTTCCCTCTTTTTTGGGGTCGTCGTCGGAGGGGGATACCTGTACATTGTCCGAGGCCTACCCAAGATATCTTCTTTGCAAGATTATAATCCTCCAATAATTTCAACAGTATATTCACACGATAATCGTAAGATAGGAGAATTTTTCAAGGAAAAGCGAATTATTGTCCCTGTTGAAAATATCCCGAAAATGTTGATACATGCCTTTATCGCGGCCGAAGATGCGCGTTTCTACCAGCATGAAGGGATCGATTTTTTTAGTATCTTACGCGCGCTCTTTAAAAATATTGAGGCCGGCGCTATTGTGCAGGGTGGAAGCACTATTACTCAACAGGTTACAAAGTCGCTCCTTCTCTCTCCTGAAAGGAGTTATTTGAGAAAAGTACGTGAGGCGATATTGGCTTACCGGATTGAGAAGTCACTTATCAAGGAAGAGATTTTATACGTTTATTTAAATCAGATATACCTGGGGCACGGGGCGTATGGTGTTGAATCCGCGGCTGAAAACTATTTTAGCAAAACCTGTTCTGAACTCAATCTGGCAGAGTGCGCACTCCTTGCCGGGCTTCCCCAGGCGCCCAGCCGGTATTCTCCATTCCGAAATTTCAAACGGGCAAAAGAACGACAGGTGTACGTGCTGAATCGGATGCTTGCTGAAGGTTATATTACAAATATCCAGGCAACCGAAGCGCTCAATACCCCTCTCGATATTCAGCCGCGGCATAATTGGTATATTGAACAAATCCCTCATTACACAGAGCATGTAAGAAGATACGTCGAGGAAAAATATGGTAGAAAAGCCTTGTATGAAGGAGGGCTCAAGATTTATACCGCTGTAAGTATAGAAATGCAGAAGGCTGGTCGTGATGCAATGCAGAAAGGGCTGACAGACTTAGACAAACGCCAGGGGTATCGCGGCCCCTTGAAGCATTTACCGCCTGAGGAGTTTGAAGATTATTCGAGAAAGGTGGGGGAGTTGCTTGCTGAAAAGCCTCTGGAACCGGGCAAGGTGACTGAAGGGCTTGTAATCGCGGTAGACGATGAGCAAAAAAATGTGACGGTGAGGATAGGTGGTGTAAGGGGGATGCTTCCGTTAGAGCACATGAGGTGGGCCAGAAAGCCGGATCCGGACGTATTGCATATCAACGCGCTTGTAAGGTTGCCGAGTGAGGTGTTAAGCTTGGGCGATGTGATTTTAGTGCGAATTCTGAGTAGACTTGGGGATGAAGGGAGACAGGAGACCGAAGGCGAACCTGATGATGAGGAAAACGAAGAGTGGATTTTGGCGTTGGAGCAGATACCCGAGGTAGAGGGCGCTCTTTTATGCATGGAGGCCGAAACCGGCTTGGTTCGGGCAATAATAGGTGGACGGGACTTTAGAACGAGTCAATTCAATCGTGCTATCCAGTCACAAAGGCAACCCGGTTCCGCTTTTAAACCGATTATTTATTCCGCGGGATTAGACAAGGGATATACACCCGCAACCATGATCTTAGACGCGCCTATTGTGTTTGAAGATACAGAGCACGGTTTTGTTTGGAAGCCTAAAAATTATGAGGATAAATTCTATGGTCCTACCCTGTTTCGCGGCGCTTTGGCGCATTCGCGAAATGTAGTTACAATAAAAATTCTTAAAGATCTTGGGATCGATTATGTAATAGATTATGCCAGACGGCTCGGGATCGAATCTCCAATAAACAGGGATCTTTCCATAGCCCTTGGATCTTCCGGGACCTCCCTTTTGGAATTGGTAGGCGCCTATTCAGTGTTTGCCCATCAGGGCTACCGTATGTCGCCGATATTTGTGACCAAGGTTGTTGATCGCAATGGAGAGATCCTGGAGGAGAATAATCCGGAAGGTGAAAGTGTGATCTCCAAGGAGACCGCTTACATCATGACCAATCTTTTGCAGGGTGTTGTAAAAGAAGGGACAGGGCGCAAAGTGCGGTCACTGAATCGGCCGGTAGCCGGGAAAACAGGCACTACGAACAATCTACATGATGCGTGGTTCTTAGGCTATACTCCACGTTATGTGACCGGTGTATGGGTGGGTTTCGACCATGAGAAACCATTGGGAAAACGCGAAACAGGCGCCCGCGCTGCTATTCCTGTATGGCTCTCTTTTATGAAAGAGATTTTAACTGATAAGCCTATAAGGGTGTTCCCGATGCCTAATGGGATTGTCTTCGCCAAGATAGATACTGAAACAGGTTTGCTTGCTATCCCTGAGTCAAAGAAGACCATTTTTGAATGTTTTAAAGAGGGGTCCGCGCCTACTGAATATACAGAGCGTCCCGGCTTACTTACAGAACAGGGACAGTTTTTTAAATCAGATATGTAAGGTCTCTCTTAATCGTTACGCAACCGCCGTCCTTCAACCTGGTCCATGGACTCTTTGACCGTGTAGATCACGGTGAAATACTAATCAATAAAAAAAACCAGTTTTGCCAGCTGATCCTGTTTCATAGGACGAATTCGGAAATAGACATTTCTGTATCCTTTGTCGGCCAAATCATAGCTGGTCATTATACTTACAGTGCGACCACCCATGCTTCGAATGACATCCGCGACTTCATGCACCGATCCGGGTCTGTCTTCCAGGCATAGGGCAAACTGGATATCACCACTGTATACTCCGGTAATATGTATCAGCGCTTTGAATACATCTGTTTCGGTTATAACACCGATCAAGTTTTTTTGATCGTTTATGACCGGAAGCCCTGAAATCTTTTTTTCAAGCATCAAGACTGCCGCGAATTCAATAGTCTCATCAGGTCTTGCATAAACAACCTCTTTTGACATCAGTTCCTTGACCTTAATCTCGGATAAGAGATAATTTATTTCATAGATATCTAATGTAGTGGCCTTTGATGGAGATGCCTCTTTTAAATCTGTGTCAGTGACTATCCCCACCAACTTTCCCTTGCGGACCACAGGGAGACGACGAATATCGTTCTCTTTCATAAGGACGGAAGCCTTCATCATGGAAGTCTCCTCATCGACTGAAATTACATCGGTTGCCATCCATCCTTTTACTAACATAACCTTTCCTCCGCCTCTGTTAATATTATTGAAGAATTAATTCGTAAAAAAGTCATACTCCCCCCTTAAACCCTCTCCAATTCTCGCTCAAAGTCCGGGATCTTCGACAAGTCGCCAGACACCCTTTTTCGTCATTCCCGCGAAGCTTGTCCTCGCCCCCCGCTCGGGGCGGGGCCAAGCGTCGGGGGAGTGCCAGAAGTTGG
>JAUWMN010000168.1 GCA_030613165.1 Desulfobacterales bacterium | reverse complement strand
GGTTGTGGGGATGCGATACGGGACAGGCACCTTTGCCCACTTCACAACGCGAAGCACTACGCCAAAAACAAAAATGGCAAAGGCCGCATACGGGATGATAACTCCGAAAAGGAAGTTCAACCCTGCCGTAGCTCCCACGAGAGCAACCAAAATGAGTACTACAACTGCCAGGAGGGGAAACAAAAGTCTCATATGCTCTTACCTCGCTTCATATTAAACTGTTAATGGTGTCAATTTGTCTGTATTTGTCTCATGTTGACATCCCGACACACTTTCCGGGATTTCATATAGCAGGTTTGCTTTTTTCAAGAGACTGTATGTCTTGTTTCTTACTTCGTTGAACCGCATCTCATAAATCTGCTCGCGGCACTTCATATATATATTAAGGAAAGAAGAGCTAAATCATCTATTCTTGACTCGATTATAAACAGCTCTTGAGACAATTGGTTTTCCCGGATCTCGCTTTCCAGTTCTTCTATAATCACGTGCTTTAAAAGAAAGATGAAGGCAACGGCCAGGGAGGGAGAAAAATCTTGAATCGCCCTGATTCTGACAATCTTATCAAGAAAGGGGGAAGCCTCGTCAAGATCAATCTCCTGACAAATCTGATCAAAGATACCGTTTATGCCCTGAAAAATTGTGGCTCCGACAGGATTAGCAAACCGATCTTTTTGCTTTTTCAGAAACTTTGCGGTTTCAGGCGGGTACGTCTTCGCTATTAGCTGGAACCATTTTTCAAGAATCGACGTTTTCTTCTGTAATAAGAGATCCTCAAGTTTCATACTTTCGCTCAGCAGTTCCTTACAGCTTCAGATGTTCAAGACAATTGATAGCGGATTGACATGATGCTTTAACACAGAGATATCGGCGATGTCAAGCCTATTGCGAGACGACAAAAAAGCCACTGACGACATAAGAAATTCGTGCGGTTAGACACATGCTTCTTAAGTTCGCACACATTACACAAGTTGCGATTCCCTGTCAAGACCAAAAATGCGACTTCGTAAAAAGATACGATATACGTAGGAATATTTGAAAGGAGCGTAACTACTCAGGTTGTTAGGTTCACGGTTCCGAAACCTTTTCTTTTTTCTTAACCACCGGTCTGAAAATATACCCCTCTTTTACTTCTCTCTTTTCCGGGCCGATATAATACCTCATGCCTGGTTCGACTTCCAAGATTAAGGTCTGATCTTTTTTCATGTCCATAGGGACACAAAGATCGGTCCACTCGTCAAGCCTCTTATTTTCATAGCCGAGACAATGTCTCCCTGTTTTAACCTTTATATCAATGGTATGGCTTACATCTCCGAAGCCCGTATAATGTCTGTTGCCATTTACATAGATATAGTAAATTGCTCCTTCAGGGTTCAGATATCCGTATGGCTCTTCGGGTTTCGGCGGGGTCGCACATCCGTACAAAGGAAGGAATAATGATAAAAAAAGGATTGTTTTAAATCGAGTCCTCACTAAAGGCCGCGTTCTTTCTTTACGTATTCATAAGCGTTGTTGATCTCGATTAGTCTTTGATTCGCGAATTGAATAAAATCTTCCGGCAGACCTTTTGATACCAGTTTATCAGGATGATACTCTGTCACAAGCTTTCTGTAGGAGCGTTTTATTTCCTCGCGGTTTGAATCAGGCGATACACCTAATATTTTATAATACTTATCATTGTCGCTGACATAAAGCGCTTTGAGCTGATTATATTCATTGGCATTGATCCTGAATACATGCGCGATCGAAGAAATGCACCTTTCTTCCTCCTCGCTAAAGGTCCCGTCGGCAATAGAAATTCGAAACAGGAGCGACAGAATTTCGCGCAAGATCTCAGGATTGTGTTGATTCAGCATATAAACCTGTTGGGCATATTGTTCTGAGGTAGCGTTTGAATATCTTGCTTTGTTAAATAGACTTGTAATGACATTCAACTCCTCGTCTGACAGCCTAAGATTGTTAGTCAAAAAATCTTTATAGGTATTAATCTCATCAGCAGTTATCTTCCCGTCAGCCGCTGCCAGTTTTGCGACAAGGCTCGTTAGCGCGACGTAAAAGAGAAACTCTCTATTGGTATTGTTTGCGCCTGTATAGATTGGAGAATTTCCAATCCTCACAGGATTCTCCTGTTCGGTGTCAAAGCCGTGACCCATCATGCCCCCCAAAAGGGCGCCGATGGGACCTCCTATCATAAAACCTATACCGGCCCCTATTGTTTTACCCATAAATCCCATTTAAAAACCTCCTAATTTAGATAAACCTGCTCACGCAAGATATTTACAAATCCATTCTTGTAACTGCTCTGGTTCAAAGTTCAGTGGTTCACGGTTCAAGGTTAAACTGATGAAAGAAAGGCCGTATGCATGCGGAATTCATCCGGTTCTTGCGAAACGCCAAGCAGTCCTGCAACGGAGTTTAGAAAAAACTCTATGCTGCCCTGTAAATTATGAAAAGAGCAACCGTGAACTGTGCACCCTAAACCTGAATAGCTACTTATTCTTTACTATATTTTTCTGTTTAAATAAAGTCCACATTTAACCGTACGATTATGTTGACATCTTAACCAAAAAAAATTACAAAATATTTTTACTAAAAACTATCATATAATAACATAAGGAGAAACACCAATGGATATCTTTGTTTCCGGTTCCCTGGCCTACGACAGGATCATGAATTTTGAGGGAAGATTCGCTGACCACATCCTTCCGGACAAAATTCATATCCTCAATGTATGCTTTACCGTAAATGGAATACAAGAAAGGTTCGGTGGAACAGCAGGGAATATCGCCTATGCTCTTGCCCTTTTGGGCGTGAAACCTACCCTGCTTTCATGTATCGGTCATGATCACGCGCAATACTTTTCCTGGCTTCGAAAGAATAATATAGGAACGGACACCATCCGGATTGTGGCAGAGGAATTTACGGCAAGCGCCTACATTACTACTGACCTTTCCGATAACCAGATTACGGGATTTAATCCCGGGGCCATGAAATATTCATCAGGGTATACCTTCGATGGAGTGACGCCGTCGGAATGTATAGGAATCGTGGCGCCCGGCAACCTAAATGATATGTTTGACTATTGCAATACCTATAAAGAAAACGGGATCCGTTACATCTTTGATCCAGGGCAATCGCTTACCGCCTGGGAGGCGGAACGGCTCAGAGAGTGTATTGACGGGGCAACAATACTTATTTCAAACGACTATGAGTTGGAAATCATCCAAAAGACCCTTAACTTGAACCGCGAAGAACTTCTTGGTCTTACCGATACTGTTATTACCACTAAAGCAGAGCACGGATCAGTGGTTTTTTCCAGCAAAGGGGAGACAGCAATCCCTGCCATAGAGCCTGAAAAGGTGTCGGCCCCTACCGGCGCCGGTGATGCCTATAGAGGCGGGCTTATCAAGGGGCTGACTTTGGGCAACGATATTGCTCAGAGCGCCCTGATGGGAAGCCTATGCGCTTCCTACGCGGTAGCGTGTCACGGCACACAAGAGTACCGATTCGATTTGGAACAATTTATGGAAAGGTTTGATGATATATGGATACAGAATCGATGAAAAATATTCCTGTTCAGATCGAGGCCCTTAAAAAATACCTTGAAGAACGTTTTGGGGGACCGGTTGAACTGGTTGGAACCGACAAGCTGGGGAAATTTGACGATACTATAAAAAAGCTGGGATACGGGGAGACCTTTTTGATCACATTTCGGAAAGACGGCAAAGACCGGTCAGTAGTCTTTTCTACCATGCGAAGAGATAAATACGGTCACCAGTACCTGTGGGACAGAGCCCAAGTCTTGTTGTTTCAGTATGATGCCGGACAACGACTCCCTCGGCACGCCCATCCCCTTGACATCGGTTATTTCACGGCCCAGGGGAGGGCCCGTTCGGTTCGTGACGCACAGGCTTATTTTTTGTTGACCGAAAAGGTCGAAGGAACTGATTATTTTTTGGACCTGAAACGGCTACGAACAGAGTCCCTTACTGATCTCGACCTTGAGAGGGCAAAGGCGCTTGCTGAGTATTTGGCAGAGATTCACAGCGAAAAAAAAGACGAACCCGACCTCTACATCAGGAAGGCAAGAGAGCTTGTCGGCCACGGTGAATGTATAATGGGAATTGTCGACGGATACCCGCGACATTATGAAGCCTTTCCCGATGATGCCTTTTGTGAGATCGAAAAACAATGTGTTGAATGGCGCTGGAAGCTCAAAGAATATACCCATCGCCTCTGCCGCGAGCATGGTGACTTTCATCCCTGGAATATAAAATTTCGTGAGGGTACCGATTTTTCCACCTTTGACAGGAGCAGGGGCGAGTACGGGGAAGCAGCCGACGATGTAGCAACGTTGAGCATCAATTACCTTCTCTATTCTCTCCTCGAATATGGAAAGCTGGACGGCCCGTACAAAGAATTACACGACACCTACATGGAGACCTACCTGGATAAAACTCACGATCAGGAGATTGCCGAAGTGATCCAGCCGTTTTATGCCTTTCGCGGCCTGGTAATCGCCTCGCCGGAATGGTATCCAAATCATTCCGAGGAGGTACGACAAAAGCTCTTTAACTTCATTAGAAATGTCCTCGCGACAGACAAAATGGACCTGAATGAAATCAACCGATACCTTGACTAAGGTGAGACCTTTGCAAAATGTTCAATTTTGTTCAAGGTCAAGGAAGACGAAGATTTTAACCGCAGGAATACCTAAGGTATTTCGAGGATTAAAATCTGAGTCTGACGCAGAGATTGGACAAAAGAGGACGTTTTGCAAAGGT
>JAUWMN010000087.1 GCA_030613165.1 Desulfobacterales bacterium | reverse complement strand
GCCCTTTCCGAGCCGTCAAGTTCAATGTCTCTATATCCGCCCCAGAGATAAAGCTCCGGCTTTATTTCCGGAAATGTGTACTCATCAGCCAAACTAATTCGGCCAAAGAATGCAACTATCATTAGTCCAAAAATAATTATCTTCTTCACTGTATAAACCTCCCTGTACCTGAAGCAGATGGGATATCGGTTCCATGGATCTGTGAATGGCAATCAGTGCACCTTGTGTAAAAGGCGCTCTTACTGTCTAAAGAAGATGGACTCCCTCCCGATGTATTCATCTTGTGCCCCATGTGGCATTGGAGACACAAGAATGGTTCTCTGACCTTAAGAAGATTATTATTCACGGAACCATGAGGGCTATGACAGGTGATACAATTTTCTGTAATGTCTGCGTGCTCATAAAGAAAAGGTCCGTCTTTCTCTGCATGACACTGTGTACACGTCTCTTTAACGGTGGTTTTTCTCAGAATCTTTTCCGATATAAAACCATGCGGATCATGACAATCGGTACATAATATCTTCTTTTCCAATACGGGATGACGGCTGGGCATGGAAAACTCCGCTCCTATCTCCTGATGGCATTTCAAGCACATCTGTTTCGTATCCCTTGGTTTCGTTGTCAGGTCAGCCCCTATATGGACAGGATGACAATCAGAGCATGAAACATCATTCTGGGCATGCTCACTTGCATTCCAATTGTGAACGTTAAAAAGAGCATGCGCGGTATGGCACTTGAGGCATATTAGTGATTGCGCCCCTGCGGGAAGGCTCTCAAGATGAAGGAGTGTGTCGTAGTTACATGCTGTTTGCTTTCCCTGTCTCTTATCCTCTTCTACCTTTTCGGGAGTTATTCCCTCAATGGCAAGGCTACCCGGCCCATGGCACGACTCGCAGTCAACAAGGGGCATGCCTGAGTCCGCGGAAAGCTGTGCCCCCATAGTGCTCGCTTCAAAGTATGTCCTTATCTTGTCATGGGTATGGCACGCCTTAAGGCAATTGTCGGTTCCCACATAATCGGCATCGAGCCTGCCGACTATCATCCTTTCATACTCTTTTATGGAGTAAATGGGCTTTGCCTTTTTTAGGGTTTCACAGCCGTAAAGGATGGTTAAAAAGGATAAGATCAAAAGACTTACAAGATATACCGTTCTTCTTAAGCTCATAACTGTCTCCAACAAAATTAGAAGTCCTCGTCATCCATAGGGATAAACTCTTCAGGGTTTAGCTTCTCTTCCTTGCGCAATGCCAATTCTTTCTTTCTACTTTTTTGTTCAAAAGCTGAAAAGGCCTCACCGATCTCGGTTTCAGTCCGGTCGCCGGTCTCTGTACTTAAACCTCCGGCAACCAGCGCCATCAATTCGTTTGCAATTCCTTTCATCTGCTCAGCCTCGGCAGTCAGTTCCTGGGAGGCCCCGGCAAACTCCTCTGATTTGGATGAATTCTGCTGGGTAATCTCGTCCATCTGGGCCACAGTCTTATTGATCTGCTCAACTCCCCGGGACTGCTCATTAGAGGCCGCGCTTATCTCACCGACCAGTGCGCTTATCTTGTTCGCGCCTTCCGCTAATTCAGTAAAAGCTTCATTAGTCTTTGTGACAACGCTCGCACCTTCTTTGACCTTCTTGGTCGTATCTTCAATAAGTTCGGATGTATTCCCGGCCGCGTCTGCCGCACGCATGGCAAGGTTTCTGACTTCGTCTGCCACCACCGCAAATCCGGCTCCTGCCTCACCTGCACGGGCGGCTTCTACCGCGGCATTTAAGGCCAGCAGGTTGGTCTGAAATGCAATTTCATCGATTGTCTTTATGATCTTGGCAGTCTCATCGCTCGCTTTTGAGATCTCTTGCATCGAATCCGTCAATTCGTTCATAGAGGCATTGGCCTGTTCGACCACCCGCAAAGTTTCATCCATCACAGTGTTCGCCTGATTAGCATTGGCCGCATTCTGCTTGGTCATGGAGGCCATCTCCTCTATTGAAGCGGACGTCTCCTCTAAACCCGAGGCCTGCTCGGAAGTGCCCTCAGCCAAGGACTGGCTGGCAGAAGAGATTTGGCCGGCGGAAGTACTCACTTTGCCGGCGCTTGCACGCAACACGTTGATCGACCTGAGAAGTGGGACGGCTATGCTTCTGGTGATAATCAAGCTGACAACAACAAAAATGAACAATGATACAATTCCGATCCCCAATATCCAGACTTGCACGCTTTTTTTTGCATCAATGCCATAAGAAAGCATCCCCTCCTGTCTCTCGATAATTTTAGCTTTTGGGACACCCACACAAAGAACTCCTATGTTGTCGCCGTCGCATGATCTTATTGCGGAACACGTGGTAAGATACGGCTGACCAATAAGTGCAATGGTGATATTTATCGGCTTATTGCTCTTGTATACTTCTGCTTGTGCTGTTGGGCTTATCTGAAGATCAGCCCCAGCATAACCATCGTTTCCTTTGCCGTTAAATCCCTCGTGTGCGACGGGTATACCGTCAAGATAGACTGCACAGGCGGAACCTGTTGCATCGTATATCTGTCTCATGGGCTTGTCATACTTGTTAAGGAGTTTCCCTGTAACGCATACAGCAAGCGGATTGCCGGCATCATCCATAATAATACCTGCCGCTGTTATGCTTATCCCGCCTTTTCCGGCAACATCCCGGTCGCTTAATCCACACGATTTCAAAAAAGCTGAATCATGTTTCAAGACGGCGACCAATCTGGTGGTATTATCTCCGGCGCCCTTTTTCATAAAATCCCGCGCCATTGCGGCAAGTTTAGACGACTTGTAATTATCCTCCAGCCAGCCCTTATCGACCCTTGCCGGGAATGACGCCAGGAGTGTCCCCTTATCATCATACACCATGGTAAAATCCATACCTGCCGTCTTAGACGCTGATTCAAGAAAATTAGTCAAGGCGTCAAGGAGCTGGCATTCTATAGTCGTCTTAACAACAGGCTGTTTGCATATGTCACTTACATTCCGCCAGGTGTCTTCTTTGATATTATTAATAAAGGATTCAAGAATCTCATGGTGTCCGTCAAGAGTTTCGTTTGTATGCGTCGTCAGATCTCGAACAAGCATTTTTGATTGTTGTGATATGCTGTCACTCAGCTTCCACGAAACCACAATCGCCAGCGCTGCAATAATCAGGGCCGCTGTCAGGCAGAAATTGAGAAGTATTTTAAACTTAATACTTTTCATAAGATATGATTACTGTCCAGGTCTAAGATTCACAACATAGTCTCTTTCAGTCGATTCGGATGGCGGGTGTTGATACACTACTCATCGGACATTGTTTAAAATACTCAACTAAAACCACTAAAAATATAGCGCGCCCCGATTTACCGGCAAATTATTAACAGGGGGGGGCTTTAAATATTATAATATCAATAAGTTATATTTTATAATTTTTATATTGAAACAAAAAAATCAAGGAAAAAGAGGAAGGACCCCCAGGCAACCATTAATTTTTTTTATAGCAAAGACCTTCCGATCATCATTGGTTTTGATTCGGTGAGAAAAACTGAAAATTGCCGCCGCCTGACTTTTTAGCATTGTACATGGCAAAATCGGCGTTCTTAAGGAGTGTTTCCGGGTCATCTCCGTCAGCCGGATATAGACTTATACCCACACTGACGCCTATGGAACATTCGTTATTCTCTATAACGAACGGCTTGGCAAGGGATGTAATAATTCTCTGTGCGATAATGGCAGCGTCTTGTGTATTAGAAATCTCTGTAAGAATGACGGTAAATTCGTCACCGCCCACGCGGGCCGGCACATCTGACTTACGCAGACAATTTTTCAGCCTCTTTGTAGCTTCTTTCAACAGCAGGTCTCCCACATTATGGCCGAGTGTATCATTGACCGCTTTGAAGCGATCCAAATCCAAGAACAAGAGGGCGAGCATACGATCATACCGTTCTCCCTGTGCCAGCGAATGATTCAGATGATCAAAAAAAGAGTTGCGACCGTAGAGACCCGTAAGGGCGTCATAAAGCGCCAGGTATTCAAGACGTTCTTCCGCGAGCTTACGTTCGGTAATGTCACGAAAGATGATTTGTTCTGCTTGCTTTGCTTTATATCGGAAGGGGATGCCGGCCATCTCAACGTCGATCTCTGCCCCATCAAGACGGATGAGCTTTTCTTCAGTCCATGGCAATACTTTTGCCTCTTGCTGCAAATCCTTCAGCCTATTCGCAACCATATCACGATGATCGGGAGGAACAAAATCGAGTATTGATTTCCCCAATAGCTGTCCGGGTTTTGAAGCTCCGAGCGCCCTTTCACCCGCAGGGTTGATAAATACAAACTCTCCTTCAACGTGAATGGCAATCCCATCCGGCGAAAGCTCGACCAAACGCCTATAGCGCTCTTCACTCTCTTTAACCGCCGCAAGCATTGTTTGTCTTTCTTTAACAAATTGGGCTTTTTGGAGTACGTTATCAATGACTATCGGAAGCAATTCAAGATACCCCAGCTCAACATCTTTAACTATATAATCTGCCGCGCCCAGCTTTATTGCTTGAACAGCAACCTTTTCATTGCCGTTGCCGGTTACCATAATCGTAGGAGGGAGCGCCTTCTGCGAAGAGAGCGTACGAATTACATCAAGGCCTCCGCATACAGGCATTTCGTAATCCACAAGCAAAATGTCGTACTCACCCGCATCCACCATGGCGAGTCCCTCTTTTCCATTGCAGGCTGTATCAACAACATAGCCTTTTCTCTGCAAACTTTTCTGCAAAAGACGGGCGAGACCTGTATCATCTTCCATATAGAGGATATGTATAATTTTAGAATTAGACATAGTCACTCATCATCCGGAACTTTAATGATCGCCAAAAACAGCCCGAGCTGGCGGATTGCATCGGAAAACTGTTCGTATTCTACCGGCTTGGTTACATAGACATTACATCCAAGCTCGTAGCACTTTGAAATATCGTAAGGGTTATCGGTGGTTGTCAGCACAATCACGGGAATCCGTTTAGTTCGCTCATCTTCCTTAATACGTTTGAGGACCTCATATCCATCGAGGACGGGAAGGTTCAGGTCGAGTAGAATCAATAGTGGTTGAGGATGGGTATCGCGGGAGTAATTTCCCTCCTTAAACAAGAAATCAACCGCCTTCTGTCCATTGTCGAGCATGACAATCTCGTTGCTGACACCCGCCCGGCGCAAATTTTTCTCTATTAAACGTGCATGACCGGGGTCATCTTCTACCAAAAGGATTGTAACAAGTTCGTGCGCACACATAATATTCTCCCTTTTAGTTTTTACTCAAAGTCGATGATTTCGTAACAAGTCTCCAAGCACTCTTTTTCGTCATTCCCGCGAAGCTTGTCCTCGACCCGATCGGGGAGCGGGAATCCAGCAATATCAGCTTGTTCTGGACTCCCGCCTACGCGGGAGTGACAGAAAGCCTGTCCTCGACCCTGATCGGGGATTGGACTTTTTACGAAATAATCAAAGTTATTACTCTATCTTTTCTTCTGCTTCCACACCAGTTTCTCACTGCGAAAAGAACCGAACGTCATTCCCTATCTTCTTAGCATTATACATGGCAAAGTCAGCCTTCCTGAGAAGCTCCTCTATACCGTCACCGTCAGTTGGATATAGAGCGATACCGATACTAACCCCAATGTTGCATTCATGACCCCCTATATAGTATGGCCTGACAATGGACTCGACAATTCTCCGTGCAACAATCTCCGCATCCTTAGTATTAGCAATTTGCGTAAGAATGACGGTAAATTCGTCCCCACCCATTCGGGCCGGCACATCTGACTTACGGAGACAGTCTTTCAATCTCTTCGTGACCTCTTTCAACATTAGATCTCCTATATCATGGCCTAATGCATCATTGACCTCTTTGAAATGGTCCAAGTCTATGAATAACAGCGCAACTAAATGGCTATACCGCTCTGCCTGCGCCAGAGAGTGGCTGAAACGGTCAAAAAACGCTCTACGGTTGGGGAGGTCCGTAAGAGGATCATAAAGGGCCAAATATTCGAGGCGTTGTTCAGCCATCTTGCGTTCAGTGATGTCGCGAAAGATAAGTTGAACTGCTTGTTTCCCCTTATATTTAAAGGGCATCCCGGCCATCTCAATATCAACCTTTGTCCCATCAAAACGGACAAATTTCTCTTCAGTCCAAGTCAACATATTGGCCTGTTCCTCCAGATCCTTTAATCTCATCATGACGATCTGTCGGTAATCGGGATGTACAAAATCAAGTATAGATTTTCCTAATGGTTGGTCGGTTTCTGAAACTCCAAGGAGTCTCGCCCCCGCAGGATTGATAAATACAAATTCCCCTTCCACGTGAATGGAAATCCCGTCCGGCGCAAGCTCGACCAACCGCCTGTAGCGTTCTTCGCTCTCCTTAACCGCTTCAAGCATTGTTTGTTTTTCCCTGATCAGTTGGTCTTTTTGGAGTACGTTATCAATGACTATAGGAAGCAACTCAAGATAACCCAGATCGACATCCTTAACGATATAATCGGAGGCGCCCAATTTTATTGCTTTAACAGCAATTTTTTCATTGCCCTTGCCGGTAACCATAATCGTAGGGGGAAGCGCCCCCTTTGTTTTCAAAGAACGAATTACCTCAAGGCCTCCGCAGAGGGGCATATCGTAATCCACAAGTAATATGTCATATTCACCGTCTTCGAACATACTGAGCCCTTCTTGCCCATTGGAGGCAATATCGACAACATAGCCCAATCTCTGGAGCTTCTTTTGCGAAAGACGGGCAAGGCCCGAATCATCTTCTATCAAGAGAATAGTGATAACTTGTTGATTATCCATTATTTTATCCATTGTAGTTCTTACTCAACGGTGTTATTCTATCCTTATCTCATGCTGCTTTCCGGTCCTCGGCTCTTAACTTGTGCGGGATAGTAAAGCTAAAAGTAGTCCCCACATTAGGCTCCGATTCACACCAGATGCGCCCACCGTGACGCCGGATTAGGGTCCTTACATACGCAAGCCCCATC
>JAUWMN010000172.1 GCA_030613165.1 Desulfobacterales bacterium | reverse complement strand
CATGGGGGCGTTTTTCGCTGTTTTCGGTTCTTACTATACCGGAGATCCCTTCTTGGGAATAATGGCGGCGATCGCGGCAGGAGGGGCCATGGGTTTCCTCCACGCTTTTGGCGTTCTTGTTATGGGGGTTAACCAGCTTGTCAGCAGCATAGCATTGAACCTTTTGGCATTGGGTGCAACCGGTTTTTTGTTAAACCAGAGCTTTGGGGTGTACGGCACTTCGCCCTCGGCCCCACCGGTTGAGTCGGTCCGGATAGGCCCCTTTTCGGTTTCGCCGTTTGTTTTGTTTGCGGGTGTGCTCCTGGTAGTATTGTGGATTTTTCTTTACAGGACGCGAGCCGGGCTTCGGCTGCGCGCGGCGGGAGAAGGTGGCAGAGAGGCGGTTGCCCTAGGCGTAAATGTAAAAAAGATACGCTTTTGTGCCGTTGTTGCAAGCGGCTGTATTGCTGCCGTGGGGGGAGCTTATATCTCGCTGGGCGAAATGAGCCTGTTTATTGAAAATATGACAAACGGCCGCGGATACCTTGCTGTCGCGGTGTTAATATGCGGCAGATGGCGTCCTTTCCCTGTTATGTGGTTTGCTCTCTTGTTTGGATTTGCAACAGCCATGTCCGAATACGTACATGTCTCGTTTTCAGACATCCCGTTACAGCTTACGCTTATGTTGCCTTTTGTCCTGACACTGTTGGTGCTTGTGGGCTTTTTGGGAGGGGCAAAACCACCGGCGGGACTTGGAAAGTAGTGAGACCTTTGCATAACGCGACATTTTCCCGTCAGGCAAGTTGAGCGAAGTGAAATCCCGTCACTGGGGGAAGGTAAAAAATTTAACCGGAGGAATACATTGGGTATTTCGAGGATAGCGCTGACGCTTCACTCCGTGCAAATTTTGAAGCCTGACGCCGCATCACGGGGAAATGGCAGTTATGCAAAGGTCTCGTAATGAATCGGGCGGGAGCTTGGAAGGGCGCTTATCGCATTGTTGCACTAATAGATACTTTTTTTATAACTATATCCATAGGAAAAAGGGGTGGCAACAAAAACAATTTAGAGCCCAATCCATGCCCCGCCCGACCACAAAGCACTTTGTGAAGAGCATATATTATCTTAACTTGAACAAAAAAGCCCTATTTCCCTTAAAGAAAACAGGGGTTTCAAAAGCTCTTATACATGTTGGTTCTCCTTCTCTTAGAGAGATAGAAACCAGACAACAAGCTTACGCTTTGCTCAATTAATATTACACATACATAATTATATTAATTTATAATATTGAACTTTATACCACTATGTAATCGATATGTCAAGCACTAAACGACTTTTTAAATATCGACTTTAGGAATATTGGAATGGCAACGGTTACAGCCGTTCCAGGGCTGCTTTTACTCCGTGCACTACCTTTGCCATCCGTTCATAATCAAGGGTGTCGTATGTATCGGTTGCCATGTGATAATGAGGGTTTCTGTAGAAAGCGGTATCAGTTATCATTACTGCGGGATAGCCGAATTTGTAAAAGGACCAGTGGTCTGAGAAGTCGATCCCAATCACTATTGGAAGGGCATTAATCGAAAATATCGGAAGGTCTGTTCCCTCCTTGAAACTATCTCGAATTCTTTCTGTGAGCTTCTTGGACCGAAGGTTGCCGACCGCTGTGATAAAATTTCCTTCGGTCGGAAACTTTCGATCCATAAAAGGGAGCGGAAACTCTTGGCTATGAGGGCTATCCACGAAATAGCCGATCATCTCAAGACAGATCATGCCGAGGACTGTTTGACCGCTCTTTTTGAGCATCCGCGCGTAGTGGTAACTCCCCATGTTCGCTGTTCTAAACACAGGGGGCTCTTCCAGGCCAAAAGCGACGAAATGGATGGCCGGCATCGTCTCCATTGTCGAGATAAGCCGGGCCAGTTCCAGAAGACCGGCAACCGCACTGGCGTTGTCGTCCGCGCCGGGACTTCCAACCACTGTATCGTAATGCGCCCCTACTACAATAACCTTTTCTTCAGTGTTTGATTCAGAACTTCTTGCAATAATATTCCGATAGGTTCTTTCCCGGTATGGAAAAGGTTGTTCGTTGACTTGGTAGCCATGTTGTTTAAAGTTGTCGGATATATACCCCGCAACTCGAACCAGCTTTTCGTGATCCTGATAACTCCGCGGTCCAATCTCAACAGAGAGATACCGGACGCTTTCTGCAAGGCGCTCTATACTTTCCTGAAGATTCACACTACCCTCTTAATCCATTCGTTGCCTGCCAACAATATTCTGAGGCCTCGATCTTTTGTTTGATTTTCTCGCACAGGACGAACTGCAAATCAAGCTCTCTACCCAGGGCCTCCTGCGCTGCGATGAGGCTTTTGTGGTCGATTTTGTTTTGGATGCTCTCACAGATATAGTTTAAGCATATGGCATGCTTGGCCTTTAAGACGCATCCGGTTCCGCCTAGAAAGCCGCAAGTTGTCGGATGAATCGGTTTATGATAAAGAGCGCTGCCCAACAGTAGGTTGATTAGCAATAAGATAACATCGTATTTATTTTCTGTGCCGGCACGGCAGCAGTGTTGAGCGTCCTCCCCGCATTTTTTACATTCAGTGAAAATGCCTGTGGATAAAAACTCCTCTTGGGTTTTTTGTATCAGTTGCTTTAGTCTTTCAAGCCTGCACGAAATCTCTCGATCTTGTGTCAGTTGACGACCGAACGTTCTGTATAAATTGCGGGCTGATTCGATATTGTTAGCGATATATTGGGTCATAGTCATTTTAAAGTATACCTCAATTGAGTGGAAATGTTCAACTCTCAATATAAGGACAAGATTAAACCTATCCGCTCAAAAAACCGAACAGATAGATGATCTTAAAAACTTTTGTGGAGGCCCAAATGATAATAAAAGACAAAGAAACTCTCAAAGACTTTGAAATCGAGCTTAGACGTAGAGAGGCAGCTGATTTTGAGCGGAACCTCAAGGTGTTTGATGCGCTTTACCGAGAAGCTCAGGAGCTTGGGAGGGTCCCCGGTGATAACCCCCTGGAAGGGATTGAAACAGACATTAAAATGGCAGAGGCATTAAACCATGTTTGAAGAACTTCTTGAAAAACTTGGCAATATCCTTGAGGCAGAGAAGGTCCCCTATATGATTGTTGGTGGACAGGCTGTGCTAATTCATGGAGAACCTCGTCTTACAAGAGATGTGGACGTTGTGGTTGGACTCAAAGCGAGTGAATGGGAAAAAATTGAATCCCTCGCCGGAAGCCTCGGATTTGCCCCGCTGATTGAGGATGTGACAGAGTTTGTTAAGAAAACATCCGTACTCCCGGTTCACAACAAGGAGACCGGCCTTAGAATCGATTTCATGTTTGCCGTTTCTGAGTATGTGCATAAGGCCCTTGCGCGCGTGAGGGTTTTAGAAATAGGACCGGCAAAGGTTCGGTTTGCATCCCTGGAAGACATTCTCATCCTTAAGGTGATTGCCGGACGTCCACGAGATATGGAGGACGCCCTGACCATTCTGATAAAAAATCCACAGACAAACTTAGAGTACATACGAAAATGGCTTGATGAGTTCGATCGTTCGCTCGAGGAAGAGTATAGAAGAAAGTTCGACCATCTTATAAAAGAGGCCGGACTCTAAACAGCTATACTTGGAGGCTGTCCGAGAATTCTGATCCTACTGCAAAAGCGTGAGAAACGGACATAATTCTCGGGCAGCCTCCAAGGTTAACGGAACTGTTGCATTAAGCTAAGATATTCTATATTATTGTTCTTATCAAAAACAGGTCCTCTTCAAAGGAAATCGCCGCAGGAGGGTCAAAAAAACTGCACGGTTATTTGCGGACTTTGTAGCATCAGAAGGGAAAACTATATTTAAAAAACATGGATTTGATGAAAAATGAAGATAAATCAAAAACTAATCAGCGGATTTTTGGTGGTGTCTCTTCTAATCTTAGCTGTTAGCTATATTAGTATAACTATTCAAGAGAGGCTGACAACAAACTTTCAGGAGGTTGCCGGGGAAGTGTTGCCGGGCACGGCCGCGTTGATAAGGGTGGAGGCAGCGCTATACCAGAGTCTCGTATATGCGGCTGAATATGCTTCAACTGGAGATATAGAATACAAAAAAGAAGTTGAAGCCCTGATAGCTGACCTGAGTAAGCAAATGACAATCCACAGAATAGACCATGCTCGCCATGATACTCCTGAGCATATGGAAATAATAGAAGACAAAATAGACACCTTCATAAATACTATTACAGAATATATTCTATTAAAAGATAAAGGTGGGAGTCAAGAAGAACTGCGTATTGTAAGGACAAGGCTAAATGAGATAGTATATAATTTTACATCCTCGGTTGGCCCGTTTATTGAAAAGCACCTTCAAAATTCAAGAGAAATAACGAAAACAACCAAGCAACACATTGCCAATGCTCGTAAATTAATAGTGGGGTCAAGCGCAATAATTTTAGTCCTTGCGTTGGCATTGGGCCTTTTCATCTCTCGCTTAATCTCAAAACCGATCCTAAAATTAACAGAGGCAGCGGCTCAAATCGGTAAAGGGAGCTTAGACACCAAAATAGAGATTAAATCCAGAGACGAGATAGGACGATTAGCTGATTCTTTTAATAAGATGAGCAAGGATTTGCAGATGATCACTGTTTCGCGCGATGCATTTGCTCAAGAAGTTGTTGAGCGCAAGC
>JAUWMN010000191.1 GCA_030613165.1 Desulfobacterales bacterium | reverse complement strand
TTAATAGCCGGTATCAGACTTGTCATCCGGCTCCTTTTGTCGACTACTCCTGCCTTTAAGAAGAGCATCAACAGTAACGGACATAAAAAATTGATTATAATCGGAGCTGGTGACGCTGGAGAAAAGGTGGTCCGAGAGATCTATGATAATCCGAGAATGATGTACAGAGTAGTCGGCTTTGTTGATGACGACAAAAATAAGGTAGGTAAACAGATCCACGGAATAAAGGTTCTCGGCGGGGTTAACGATCTCAACGAGATTGTCAAAAGCGAAAGTGTGGATGAGATTTTGATTGCTGCACCCTCTGCGGTGGGAGAAGATATGCGGCGCATTGTGGAGGTCTGTGATTCGACACAAATTCCCTATAAGACACTGCCGGGGATGGGGGAGATAATCGATGGCAAGGTCAGTATGAAGGCAATTCGAGACATTTCATACAAGGATCTTCTTGGAAGGTCTCCTGTTCGCTTGGAAAATGATAAAATTGCGGAACTCCTGCAAGACAAGTGCGTGTTGATTACAGGGGCGGGCGGTTCGATCGGTTCTGAACTGTGCCGGCAGATTTGTAAGTATGGGCCGTCCCTCGTAGTGTTGTTCGATACGAGCGAAAGCAATCTTTATTCGATCCAGATGGAGCTCAAGCATGTAATTACCTATTTAAAATATCGGGCCGTGCTCGGTCGGATACAGGATAAGAGATTGGTTGACGAGGTCTTCCGGAAATACAAGCCGGATGTAATCTTTCACGCGGCCGCCTATAAGCATGTTCCGTTGGTGGAAAGAAATCCATGGGAGGCGATATATTCCAATATTGTCGGGACCAATACACTCGTCAAAGCGGCAATTGCCCACAAGGTCGGTCGATTTGTCCTTGTTTCCACGGATAAAGCAGTACGGCCGACTAATATAATGGGGGCGTCAAAGCGCGTTACTGAAAAGATTGTGCAAGCTCTTCCATCCGGTTCGACCAAGTTCATGGCGGTGCGCTTTGGGAATGTGATAGGTTCTTCAGGGTCGGTAATTCCACTGTTTCGCCATCAAATCGAAAGGGGCGGCCCCGTGACTATTACACATCCGGAGATAACCCGTTTTTTTATGACTATTGAAGAAGCCGCCCAGCTTATACTTCAGGCGTTTACCATGGGAGAGGGGGGTGAGATTTTTATCCTTGAAATGGGGACCCCGGTAAAAATAGTCGATATGGCCAGGGATCTGATCCGTCTTTCCGGCAAAGAGCCTGACACAGATATTGAGGTAAAATTTATAGGCCTCAGACCTGGTGAAAAGCTTTATGAGGAACTGATTACAGAGGGAGAAGGGATTGTAAAAACCGGGCATGCAAAAATTCTTGTGTTGCGAAATGGGATGCCAGGTGGGGAGCCAAAGGACCAGGGAGTACGATTTAATGAATCAAATTGTCTTGATGAACAAATAAAGGAGCTGACGGCGCTGGCGGATGCGCACGACGCTAAAGGTGTCAAGCTCAAGCTGAAGGATATTGTGCCTGAGTATACGATGTCGGATGATGAAGCGGTGGTGTGACGGCAGTAGGGAGTATGGAGTAAGCGGTAGGCAGTATGGAGTAGGCAGAATGAGGCAAAAAAACTACAGGGGATATCGAGACCTGAAGGTTTATAAACTTTCGTACCAATTGGCACTTGAGGTTTACAAAATTACGAAGACCTTCCCACAGGAAGAAAAGTATGCTCTTGTTGACCAAATAAGGCGGTCTTCCCGCAGTGTCCCGGCAAATTTAGCCGAAGCGTGGAAAAAACGGCGTTATGAGAAAGCCTTTATCAGCAAGCTTATAGATTGCGCTGGTGAAGCGGGTGAAACAGAAGTTTGGTTGGATTTTTCCAAGGATTTTAAATACATTGACATTGAGAAATATAATAAGCTAATGGATGGATATGACGAAGTCAATCGTATGTTGTATGGCATGATTGATAAGGCGGATAAGTTCTGTAAAAGTGGAAATTGAACTCCCTACTCCCCACTGCTTACTCCATACTCATAGACTTCAACAGATAGCAATGGACAACATCGGTATTCTATGGTATATATGTTCCCCAAATTAAAGAGGGGTCTTTAAGAAAGGAGGAAAACAATGAAAAAAACGGCGAGATCAGTGGCATTATGTTTGGTTGTTGCGTTGACGTTTGTATTACTTCCTGGATTACTGCAGGCTGAAGAGCAAACCATAGAAAAGGTAAATATTAATAAAGCGACTGTCGAGGAACTTACTCAGCTCCAGGGTATAGGTCCCGCATACGCGGAACGCATTGTCGAGTACCGCGAAGCACATGGTCCATTTGAAAGGCCGGAAGGCATCATGAATGTGAAGGGCATTGGGCAGAAAATATGGGAGGCAAACAAGGATCGAATTATTTTAGAATCTGTAGAATAATCTCTCACTCAGCCCCTCTTTTTATATGAGGCCTTTGCAAAATGTTCGACTTTGCAAAGGCCTTTTTTTTTATGTTAAATTAATCATTGTCTACAGTGGCAAAAAACCGGTTAAACGCATTGACATACGCCCGCGCGCTTGCCTCTAATACGTCAGAGCTTGAACCCCTGCCGGAGTATACATGGTCATTGATTTTGACCTTTAACGATGCTTCGCCAAGGGCATCTTTCCCTGTCGTAAGTGCTTCGACTTTATAGTCGACGAGTTTGGCGGAATGGCCTGTTAGACGGTCTATAGAGTTGAAAATAGCATCCACAGGTCCATTCCCGATACTGGCATCCCTAATTTCATCCTCCCCCTTTTGTAGCGTAACAGATGCGAGCGGAAGCGCCTTGTCTCCGCTCATCACCTGTAACGACACAAAGGTATAGGTCTCCGGGACCTTGCTCAATTCTATCTCAACGATCGATCTTATATCTTCTTCCTGCATCTCCTTTTTACGATCAGCAACCCTCAAAAACCGATTGTATATGTTTTCAAACATCTGATCGGAAAGCTCATAATCCATCTCCTTGAGTTTATGCCGAAGGGCGGCGCGACCTGAGCGGGCGGTCAGGACGAGTAAGTGCTCTTTCAAGCCTATGTCTTCCGGGCTCATGATTTCATAGGTGGAACGGTCTTTTAGGATGCCGTCCTGGTGGACCCCCGAGGAATGGGCAAAGGCGTTCGCGCCCACAATCGCTTTATTGGGCTGCACCGGAATATTCATCATGCGGCTTATTAAATGGCTTGTCGCGGATATCTCTTTTGTGACAATACCGGTTTCGACATTAAATGAGCGCTGCTTGGTTTTCAGCGTCATAACGATCTCTTCCAGCGCCGCGTTGCCGGCCCGTTCCCCGATTCCATTGATAGTGCATTCTACCTGATCTGCTCCGTTAAAGACAGCAGCCAAGGAGTTGGCAGTGGCAAGCCCCAGGTCATTGTGGCAGTGAACGCTTAATATGATGTTGTCTGTGGCGGGGACACTTTCTTTGATTCGACGGATCAGAGATCCGAAATCCTCCGGGATGGCATATCCAACAGTATCCGGGATATTTACCACTGTAGCGCCGGCCGCAATCACCGCTTCAATGGTGCGACAGAGATGATCAAAGTCGCTCCTGGAGGCATCCTCAGTAGAGTATTCCACCTCCGGGCATAGCTTCTTGGCATATTTGACGGCATCTACCGCCATCCGGATGTTTTTCTCGCGGTCCGTGCGGAGCTTTTTGGCCATGTGAATATCCGAAGCGCCCAAGAAGACATGGATCCTCGGTGATTCGGCCTCACGGATAGATTCCCACAGCACATCAATATCTTTTTGCACTGCCCTGGCAAGTCCCGTGATAGTCGGTTTGCGGACCGCAAGAGCCACCTGCCGCACTGCTTCCGCATCCCCAGGGGAAGAAACCGGGAATCCCGCCTCTATAACATCTACCCCCAATTTTTCAAGCTGCCGGGCCACAGTCAATTTTTGTTCTATATTTAATTTCGCGCCCGGGACCTGTTCCCCGTCCCGCAACGTTGTATCAAAGATTAAGATTTTGCGTGCCACGCTTTACGCCTCCTGATTGTATTCGTTCTTGGTTGGGTAATTTTTAAAAATTATCATTCAAAGGCCGATTCTGTCAAGAAGCTCTCTAAGAGAGCGTTGCATAATGCGACATTTTGAGCGCTATGCTTCACTTCGTGCTCGTCAGGCAAGGAAGGCGAAAATCTTAACCGGAGGAATACATTGGGTATTTTGAGGATTAAGATTTGAAGCCTGACGCCGCATCACGAGACAATGGCAGTTATGCAAAGCTCTCTCTTACAACCCCAGGTCTGTCACCCGAACGAGTTGGTCGCCCAGCATGTGGGTATAGCTCCCCATTTCATTATCATACCATCCGTATACTACCACCTTTGTGACAGGTATATTTACCGTG
>JAUWMN010000271.1 GCA_030613165.1 Desulfobacterales bacterium | reverse complement strand
CGTCACCAGCTTGGCCGGCAAAAATTTGTTGAACGTGTATGGGAATGGCGCAAGGAATATGGCGGCGCGATCATCAAACAGCTTAAACGGATGGGGGCTTCCTGTGACTGGGATCGAGAACGATTTACCATGGATGAAGGTCTGTCCAAGGCCGTAAGAAAAGTCTTTGTAGAGCTTTACAACCAGGGACTTATCTACCGAAGCAATTATCTTATCAACTGGTGCCCGCGGTGCCGGACTGCCCTGGCGGATCTTGAAGTGGAGCACGAAGATCACAACGGCCATCTGTACCACGTCCGCTATCAGTTTGAAAACGGCAAGGGGTCGGTAGTAGTAGCAACCACTCGTCCTGAAACCATGCTGGGTGACACCGCTGTAGCCGTTAATCCCAAAGATAAGCGGTACAAAGACCTTGAGGGAACAAAGGTAATCCTTCCGCTTATGAACAGGGCAATACCTCTCATTTTCGATGAATACGTGGCAATGGAATTTGGAACCGGCGCTCTCAAAATCACACCTGCCCATGATATTAATGACTTTGAAATCGGAAAACGTCACGCGCTTGAAACAATAAAAGTTATCGATGAAGACGGCGCTATGAATGAAAATGCCGGCAAGTTTGCGGGAATGGACCGGTTTCAATGTCGTGACGCTGTTATAAAAGAACTCAAAGAAAAAGGCCTGCTTGTCAAGGTGGAACCCTACCAACACAGCGTTGGCCACTGCTATCGATGTAAGACCACGGTGGAACCTAACCTCTCCGAACAGTGGTTTGTCCGGGTCAAGCCATTAGCGGAAAAGGCTATCGAGGCGGTCAAATCGGGCAAAACCAGGATTATCCCTGACATCTGGGACAAGACATATTTTGATTGGATGGAAAATATCAGGGACTGGTGCGTCTCGAGACAGATCTGGTGGGGGCACCAGATCCCGGTGTGGACCTGCGAATCATGTAACGAAATCATCGTCTCTACTGAAGACCCGACTTCCTGTCCGAAGTGTAAAGGGGTGAACCTTGTGCAGGACACCGATGTATTAGACACATGGTTCAGCTCGGCCCTGTGGCCTTTCTCAACAATGGGCTGGCCTGATGAAACACCGCTGTTAAAAACTTTTTATCCTACATCGGTCCTTGTGACAGGCTTTGACATTCTTTTTTTCTGGGTCGCCCGCATGATGATGATGGGGCTTCATTGTATGAAGGATGTGCCCTTCACGGACGTTTATATTCACGCGCTTGTCCGTGACGCCGAAGGGAAAAAGATGAGTAAATCAAAAGGGAATGTCATCGATCCTCTGCATGTAATCGATCAATACGGAACCGATGCCTTCCGTTTTACCCTTGCAGTATTTGCCGCGCAGGGACGCGACATCCGTCTTTCAGAAGAGCGTATCGAAGGTTACCGCCACTTTATCAACAAGCTTTGGAACGCCTCTCGGTTTTCATTAATGCATTTAAAGTCACCTGTGCCGACTCCCTCAGCGCCTGTTTCGGAATACTCTCTTGTAGACCGATGGATCCTCAGCAGGCTTAACAACGTGATAGAAAAAGTAACCGGCGCATTGGATGAGTATAAATTTAATGACGCCGCCGGAGCGCTCTACCAGTTTGTATGGCACGAGTTTTGTGATTGGTATCTGGAATGTATAAAGCCGGCGCTTTACGATGACAAAGACACACCCCAAAAGGGCATGACAAGACATGTCCTCTGGACAGCGCTTAACTCTATTCTGCGACTGCTTCATCCTTTTATCCCATTTGTAACCGAGGAAATCTGGCACAAGCTACCTAATAGAGAAGATTCCATCATGAAGGCTGATTTTCCAACCGCGCTTCCTGAATATTCATCTGAAGATGCTGAACGGGAAATGGAACTGATCATGGATCTTATAACCGGCATCAGGAATATACGGGGTGAAATGAATATTTCGCCGGCCAAAGTTCTGAATGTTGTGGTGGAATCTGCTGATGAAGAGATAAGCACAACGATTGAACGCTATCGGGATATGGTAGTTAATCTCGCTCGGCTTGAGGAAATAACGGTAAGGGCCCCGGGGACCCGTCCTGACTCGGCCGCTGCCGCGGTCATAGGCGCCATGACCGTATTTGTCCCCCTCAAAGGGATTATAAACTTTGAGGAAGAGGAACGACGGCTGTCCAAGGAGATTGCAAAAATCGATAAAGAACTCAACTCCGTGACCAAAAAATTAAGCAACGAACAATTTCTCAACAAAGCCCCGACAGAAGTAATCGAAAAGGTCAAGCATCAAAAAGCGACTTTCACGGATAAACGCAAAAAGCTGCAAGAGCATCTGGATAAGATTGAGGAACTGAAGTGAAGGGGAAATATAGTCTGCAAGAAAGATGTGGGGCGCAAGCCATGAAGTAACAGGTTACGAGGTACGGGTTGCGCGTTGCGTGTTAGAAACCCGTAACTCGCAACGCGCAACGGAAACATATCTTGAGCTAAGGAAGGTCCTAAGCATAGGATGTTCAACACCGACCAACTAATACAAATAGCCCTTGAAGAAGATATCGGCCCTGGTGATGTCACCACCGATCCTATCGTGGAAGAGCGCTGTGCAGGCAAAGGGGAAATTGTTGCCAAGGAATCTATGGTGTTGGCAGGGCTTGATGTTGCGTACGCAGTCTTCCGAACACTCGATCCGACGATAGCATTTAAAACATCATACAAAGACGGCGATCACATCACAAAGGGGTCAACAATTCTACGACTATCCGGCAAGCTTCGTGCCCTCCTAAAAGGCGAACGTACAGCGCTTAATTTTCTCCAGCGCCTGTCCGGAACCGCGACCTTAACACGACGTTACGTCGATCGCATTGCCGGGACCGGCGTTAGGCTCGTCGACACCCGCAAAACTACGCCTGGATGGAGACCTCTTGAAAAATATGCGGTCAGAA
>JAUWMN010000122.1 GCA_030613165.1 Desulfobacterales bacterium | reverse complement strand
GAGAGAAGCTGACTGGTATCCGTATAGGAGTAATAGATAACGTGTCATTGGATTGTCGATTTATGATTGTCGACTGTAGCGCCAACCAGCAACAAGCAACCAGCAACGAGGAACCAGTAACAAGCAACCAGAATCCAGCATCCCCCGATAAATGGAGATTTCCGCTCAATTCCTTTCTGCGTGCGATTACGCCCAAGCGCCAACCAGCAACGAGAAACCCGTAACAAGCAACCAGAATCCAGCATCCCCCGATAAATGGAAAATTCCGCTCAGCACCAGCCAGTGCAGTGAGATTTTTGCAGCTTCAGGCCGCCTAAGGCGGTGTGGTCTGCAACGACGATACCACCGCCAAGTTACAAATATCGTAGTTGTAGAGGGAGCTGGCACAAACTTTGCATAATTTAGTGAAAAGAGAGAAGGGATTAGTAGGCGTTCACGGGTTCAAAGGTTCAGAGGTTCAAGGTTCCATTTTCGTTCCCGGACTGCATTTGGAACGTGTATTTATGAGAAAAGCATCATCTTCGACATGCCTAATCTAAAATTTGGAGCCAAATTAGCAATTACTTTGGAAAATGACCATGTTCAACTATGACTTTGGGTCTTCGCCTTTTTGCCCTTAACCTTGAACGTTGAACCCTGAACCTGTGAACGGTTACAGGGATTATTTGCCGTACCCAGGGGCAGTGGGAAGTCGAAAAAAGGGAAATGAAGGAGGAAGAATATTGATAGTGAAAACAAGACTTGGGATTTCAGGTCAAATCATACTTTTGCTTTTTTGCACAGTAGCTGTAATGCTTGTTCTTTCGGTAGGGAGCACAATGATTTCCGGCAACCTGCAACAGAAACAGCTTAATAACGCTATTGAAATGGTCGCAAGAGAAAAGCATCATCAACAGAAAATTATTGAAAGGGATCTAAACGAAAAGATTGAGGTCTTGTCTTCTATCATGGCAATGATAGCAACTGAGCCGTTAATAACGCATGATTTTGTAACCTTGCAACTATATGCAGATACTCTAAGCAAAGACCCTGACATCAGCTACGTGGTATTTCTCAATTCTGAGGGGGATGTACTTACCACTTCTAAAGAAGCAGAGGGTGTCAAAACCGTGACCAGAGACATCATGCTGGAAAATGAAAAGTTCGGCAGTATCAAGATTGGTTTAGATACCAGTCAGTTGGATCAACAATTAATTGAGGTAGATAAGAGGATCTCCGAATTCCAGCAGAGCGCCGATGATAATAAAAAGCGAATAGACAAATATCTTTACATAATGTTTGCTATTTTGTTTGCAATCGTTATTGTCATTTACTTGATAGCAGCATTGGTCACTAAAAACATCGTAGGGCCGGTCAGAAAAATGTCTGATTGGGCCAGGCAAATTGCGACCGGAGACCTCACTCATGAGGAGATAGATACGCCGGAAAATGAGGTTGGGGAACTGAATAAGAGTTTCAGCAAAGTCGTTAAATCACTTCAGGCTGTCTCAAAAGTGTGTAATGACATAGCTTCCGGGGTTTTTGACAGCTCGGTTGAAATCAGGAGCGAGCAGGACATCCTGGGAAAATCCGTCAACCGGATGGGTAAAAAACTAAAAGAGGCCGATGGAGAGAGCCGGATAAAGATCAGCTATCTGAACAGTATACCCACACCGGTTCACGTCATAGACATGGATTTCAATATCCGGTTCATAAACAGAGCCGGGGCCGATGCGGCTAATAGAACGATAGATGAATGCGTCGGCAAAAAATGTTATGAGCTGTTCAATACCAGCCACTGCAACACAGACAAATGCTCGGCTGCCCTGGCGATGAAATCAGGCGGTGTAATAACAGGGGAAAGCATCGCTCGTCTTAGTGCCGGTAAATTGCCTATCAGGTTTACCGCTGCGCCCTTGAGAGACGAGGCGGAAAATTTAATCGGTGCCATAGAATATATCGTTGATATTACCGATGAAATGAAAGTGGTCGATATCGCTGAAAAGATTTCCCAGGGAGATTTTTCGATTGAAATTGAAAAACGTTCGGAGGAAGACAGGTTAAGTGTTGCCATCAACAGGATGACCAAAAACCTGCGCGAGATGACTGAAAAAAACGAGAAGCAAAACTGGCTCAAGACCGGTCAGACGGAAATCAACGATCGGATGCGAAGCGAACAGGACATTTCCGGCCTTGGTCGAAATATCGTCACCTTCCTGGCCGAATATCTCAATGCCCAGATCGGCGCAATCTATCTTGCCGGTGATAACAACCACCTCAGCCTGGTGGGAAGCTACGCCTACAAGAAGCGCAAGAATCTTTCAAATGAGTTTGCGTTCGGTGAAGGATTAGTCGGGCAGGCGGCCCTGGAAAAGGAAAATATTACCCTCACCGACGTGCCTGAAGACTATATTGCGGTCAGCTCCGGACTTGGCGAGGCGGCCCCTAACAACATCATAGTGATGCCGTTTATGTTTGATAATGAGGTTAAGGGAGTCATCGAGCTGGGATCGCTTTATGAATTTTCCGACAGGAATATGGATTTTCTGAACCTGGTCTCCGAAAATATCGCCATTGCTGTCGATTCAGCGCAATCCCGCCAACAGACGCAGGCACTATTAGAAAAGACCCAGGTCCAGGCGGAAGAACTCCAGACCCAGCAGGAGGAACTGCGCCAGGCAAACGAAGAACTGGAAGAACAGACAGAGGCCCTGAAAGAGTCGGAAGCAGGGCTTCAAGCTCAGCAGGAGGAACTCCAGCAGACCAACGAAGAGCTTGAAGAGCAAACCCAGCTCCTTGAAGAACAAAAAGTGAATATAAAGCAAAAGAACATGGAACTGGAAGAATCTCGAAATCTCTTTGAAGAAAAGGCCAAAGACCTGGAAATCACCGGCAAATACAAATCCGAATTTCTGGCCAACATGTCCCATGAGCTAAGGACGCCTTTAAACAGCATCCTGCTTTTATCAAAGCTTCTTTCTGATAACAAGGATCACAATCTGACGGAAAAACAGGTGGAGTTTGCCCAGACCATTCAAGCATCCGGTTCTGATCTTATGAACCTGATCAATGAAATACTCGATCTTTCAAAGGTGGAGTCCGGCAAGATGGAGCTTCACTTGGAGGATGTATCCCTGCAAGACATCGCTGAGACTATGAAACGAAATTTTAAAACCGTTGCCAGGGAGAACAAGCTGAACCTGAACATAGATGTGGCGCAGGATTTGCCGGCTCAAATCCGCACAGACCGACAAAGGATTGACCAGGTGGTTAAGAACCTTCTTTCCAATGCCTTTAAGTTTACGTCACAAGGAAGTGTTGCCTTAAGGATCTGCCGTCCGGCAAACGGGATAGATCTTTCAAAGAGCGGTCTGGACCAGGAAAAGACCATCGCCCTTTCAGTTTCTGATACGGGCATAGGAATTGACAAAGAGAAACAGAAAATAATTTTTGAGGCCTTCCAGCAGGCGGACGGTACGACCAGCAGGAAATTTGGCGGTACCGGGCTTGGGCTTTCAATCTCAAGGGAATTGGCCGGATTTCTTGGCGGCGAACTCCAGGCAACAAGTAAGAAGGGTAAGGGGTCTACCTTCACTCTTTACCTCCCTGAAACATTAGACGGCGGGCAGAAGGCAGAAGGCGGAAGGGAAAGGCAGAAGGCACAGAGGCAGAAGGCAGAAGAAGGGACAAGGAAACCTGAAACTCGAAAAGAGAAATATTCAACCGGTAGCGAGCAAACGGATTTCAAATTTCAAGTTTCAAACAAAGAATATATCCCTGATGATCGAAAAGAGATATCTGCCGGGGATAAATCGATTCTGATAATCGAGGACGATCCCAAGTTCGCCAGGATTCTGTGCGACCTGTCACGGGAAAAGGGATTCAAGACGATAGTCGCAGAAAATGGCGAAACCGGACTTCATTTTGCAGATTATTACAGGCCCTGTGCCATACTCCTGGATATCGGGCTTCCAGGCATGGATGGATGGGCTGTCATGTCAAGGCTAAAGGAGAATCAAAAGACCCGCCACATTCCGGTTCATTTTATATCCGCATTCGACAAAAGCCATGATGCCATGAAGATGGGCGCTATCGGTTACCTTACCAAACCTGTGAGCATGGAAAAGCTTGAGCAGGTCTATGAAAAAATTGAACATATGATTTCAAACCCGGTCAAGAAACTTCTTGTGGTGGAAGATGACAAAGCCCAGAGAATGGCTGTTGCCGAACTCATAGGCAGCAAAGATGTCCTGGTCACGGGTGTCTCCACCGGCGAAGAGGCCAATGAACTGCTCACAACCGGGAATTTTGATTGTATGATCCTGGACCTTAGTCTTCCTGATATGTCAGGTATTGAACTCCTCTCCAGGATGAAAAACGAAAATGCTCTCCTTCACATGCCAGTTATTGTATATACCGGCAAAGAACTCACAAAACAGGAAAAGGCAATGCTCGATGAATATGCGGAAAGAATCATCATTAAAGATGCAAAATCCCCTGAAAGGCTCCTTGATGAGACAACTTTATTTTTGCATAGCGTTGAAGAAAAACTTCCTGAAGAAAAGAGAAAGATGCTCAGGATGATCCACGATAAGGAATCGATCCTGAAAGATAAAAAAGTGCTCCTGGTGGACGATGACATGCGCAATGTGTTTGCCCTCACCAATATTCTTGAAGATAAAGGAATAAAGGTTCTGGTGGGCAAGAACGGAAAAGAATCCCTGGAGCGCCTGAATGAAAACCCGGACCTTGACCTGGTATTGATGGACATCATGATGCCTGAAATGGACGGGTACGAGGCCACCGGGAAAATCAGGAATCAGGAAAGGTTCAAAAAACTTCCGATCATCGCCCTTACGGCAAAGGCCATGAAGGGGGACCGGGCCAAATGTATCGAGGCCGGTGCAAATGACTACCTTGCCAAACCGGTGGATACGGATAAGCTGCTCTCCATGCTGAGGGTATGGCTGTATTAATTGAATATTGAATATTGAATATTGATGATTGAAGATTGGTTGGAATGAAGATTTCATAAATTGCTTTAAATAATTTTCAATCGTCAATCGTCAATTGCAAGGGTAGTGCCTCTTACTACGGTCATCTTATTTTAACGGATTAATATACATAATGCCAAACGTTGAAACCGAAAACATAGAAATCAAACTCCTCTTAGAGGCCATATACCTGAAATACGGGTATGACTTCCGAGATTATGCAAAGGCTTCCATCAAACGACGAATTCTGCACAGGCTTTCTTTGTCCGATCTCAAAACGATATCTGATATACAACATAACGTTCTCAATGATAAAGAGTTCTTTGAAACGTTACTCCAGGATCTGTCCATCAATGTCACCGAGATGTTTCGAGATCCGACCTTTTACAGAGCCCTCAGGAAAAAGGTAATTCCTGTAATAAAGGACCGGCCATTTATAAAAGTATGGCACGCCGGATGCGCCAGCGGTGAAGAGGTCTATTCCATGGCTATCCTGCTAAAGGAAGAAGGCCTGTATGAAAAAGCCAGGATCTATGCAACGGATTTTAACGAAGAGATCATTAAAAAGGCAAAAAAGGGGGTATATCCTATTGACAGGATAAAAGAACATACTTCCAATTATCAAAAGGCAGGCGGCCGGGCATCTTTTGCAGATTACTATACCGCCCGATATAATTTCGCAGTCTTGGACAACTCTCTAAAGAAAAATATTGTATTTGCCGATCATAATTTAGTGACTGATAGTGTGTTTGGTGAAATGGACGTGATTATGTGCAGGAATGTGCTTATCTATTTTTCCAGGGAGCTGCAAAACCCGGTTTTTCGTCTCTTTCGAGACAGCCTCTGCCCCGGCGGATTCCTCTGC
>JAUWMN010000247.1 GCA_030613165.1 Desulfobacterales bacterium | reverse complement strand
TTTCGAGCCAATAAAACCAAATGATAGGCCCCGCCGGACCTATCATGAGGATTTTTATCAAACCGGCTCTTGGGCGCCACATAGACCTCACACCCTATAATCGGCCGCAGTCCTGCTTTAGATGCCTTTTTATAAAATGACAGCGCACCGAACATGGTTCCATGATCGGTCATAGTCACGGCGGACATCCCATACGATTCCGCCTTATGAATCAGGTCGTCCAGACGGATTGCCCCGTCCAAAAGGCTGTATTCGGTATGGACATGGAGATGAATGAAATCAGAAGTTGACATGTAAAAATGATTATCAAAAGGATGGTAAGGAGTCAAGAAAAACGCTACGGGTGAGTAGTTGAGTGGTTAAATAAGGGATAGTTTTGACTCCAAATAGTTGCGAGTCACCGAGCGAACGAAAATCTTTTTATTTCGTCCGCTCTGCCCGCTGACAATCTCTATATCAGATGGGGATACTTTTAATATGGAGGCAAGGAACTTGACGCAAAGCTTGTTCGCCGCGCCATCAACCGGGGGGGCCGTTAATTTGATCTTTAGCGCATCACCATGGATGCCGACAATAATGTTTTTGGAAGATCGAGGTTGAATAACCGCCTTAAACAAAACACCTTTTTCAGTTTCCTGTATTGGCAGTCTCACTGTTAACAATTATTGGTTCTTCGTCGTTGCTCAATCATCAATCTTCAATCGTCAATCGTCAATTCCCCAATCCCTGCTATCCTCTTTTCAGAAACTTCAGTTTGTCTTCAGCGGCCTCAAGGGTTTCAATATCTTCCTTATCCACATCCAAGACTTTTGCATACGAGTCCAGCAGCGCACGAAACTGCACTTCGAATTGTACACGCTGACGTTTCAGTTCTGAAACATCTTCGTGAATCTGGGCAAGACGGGTATGGGCAGCATTAAGAATCTTTTCGGCCTTTACCTCAGCTTCCGAAACTACAAGCTTCGCCTCTTTTTTGGCGTTTCCCTTCATCTCATCCAGAACCTTTTGCGTATTCATCATAGCGCGTTTAAAGCTCTTTTCCCGTTCTTCGTATTGCTGAAGTTCCCTTCTAACTCTCTGAATTTCCTCTTTTTGAAGCTTGTTCTCTCGACAAAATTCTTCCAGGGCTTCTGCTATCTCTTCCAGAAAGTTGTCCACCTCATGAACATCAAATCCTCTAAAACGCATGCGAAATTGTTTTTGCTGAACATCTACAGGAGTAATCTTCATTTTATCACCTTCACCTCTTAAAGTAACCGCATTGCCAACATCTTTAGACTCTTTACCACAAATGTCTGCAAAAATATTATTGCCAAAAATACTAAAATCGGTGAAATATCGATTCCACCAAAACTCACAGGGAGCAGCCTTCGGACCCGATATAGTACCGGCTCGGTGATGTTGTGAATAAAGCGGACTATAGGATTGTATGGATCCGGATTGACCCAGGACAAAATAGCCCGGGCAATAACGACCCACATAAATATTGTCAAAACAATATCCAAAAGCGATGCAATTGCATTTAAAAAATTGGCAAATATAAACATAAAACTCCTTATACTATTCGACGCATAAAAAAATAACTATAGCAACCTTTGCACAACTGTCATTTGAGCCCCGTGATATGGTATACTCATTAGTAATCTTTCATTAAAAAGTCAAGATCCTTCATCTTTATGCCGATTTAATTGCTTGACAAACAAGAAAAGGGAATTATATATGATAGCATATAAAATTAATACTTCGAGGAGGATCTTTAAAAATGCCCATATACGAGTATGAATGCGAAAAATGTGGCGCTATTGAAGAGGCATTCCAAAAATTTTCCGACAAACCCTTCGTCACATGCAAGGCTTGTAAGGGGAAACTTCATAAGCTGATGTCTCAATCCACGTTCCATCTTAAAGGAAGTGGGTGGTATGTAACGGATTACGCGGGCAAATCTCAGGGCAATTCTTCATCTTCCAAAAAGAAGGAGAGCGCTTCCAAGACAACCGATTCCAAAAAATCTTCTTCGGAATAATGCAATAAGGCTCACCGCGGAGACGTAAAGAACGCAAAGAAAGATTTATTTTTTTAAACACAGTACTCCTTCCGCAGTTTCTCCAGTGTCCCTTCGCGTATGGACAATCTGATCTCCTTCATGAGTTGCATAAAAAAATGGATATTGTGTATCGTATTCAACCTATACGATAAGATCTCCCTTGCCATGTAAAGGTGCCGAAGGTAGGATCTGGAATAATTTTGGCACGTGTAGCACGAACACCCCGCCTCTATAGGTTCATGGTCGGATATATAACAGGCATTTCTTATGTTGATTGCGCCGTGCCGTGTAAAGAGTTGTCCGTTCCTTGCATTCCGGGTAGGAAGAACACAATCGAACATATCCGCGCCCATGGCAACCAGATCGATCAGATTTTCCGGCTTTCCAACACCCATAACATACCTGGGGCGTTCTTGTGGTAGGAGCGGGAGCGTGTGAGACGCGATCTCGTTCATGAGTTCTTGTGGTTCTCCCACACTCAGCCCGCCGATTGCGTATCCGGGGAAGCCGATTTTGATCAATCTTTCAGCCGACTCTACACGCAAATCCTTGTACATCCCCCCCTGCACTATTCCGAAGAGTACAGATCGCTCAGATCGCTTGGCCTCCTTGCAGCGCTTCGCCCAATCTATGGTAAGGTCAAGCGATGATTGAGCATACTCACGTGATACAGGATAAGGGGTACACTCGTCCAAACACATAATAATATCGGCGCCAAGCGCCTCTTGTACTTCCACTGCCCTTTCCGGAGTAAGAACATGCTTTGAGCCATCAATATGAGATTGAAATGTTACCCCCTCATTAGTAATTTTTCGTAGCTTGGCAAGACTGAATACTTGGAATCCCCCGCTGTCGGTCAAAATAGGCCCATCCCAATGCATGAATTTGTGCAGTCCATTAAATCCGGCAATCACCTCATGCCCTGGCCGAAGGTATAAGTGATAAGTATTCGCTAATATAATTGATACACCGAGATCTTGTAGTTCTTCAGGGGTTAATGCCTTTACAGTAGCCTGGGTTCCGACCGGCATAAAAACCGGGGTTTCAATTTCTCCATGAGGGGTCTGCAATCTCCCTACGCGGGCCGCGTTCTCTTTTGATTTAAACAATATTTCAAATGACACAGCCATATTTTTCACTCTACGTTCTCCGCTCCTTACTCATATTGAGACCTTTGCATAACGCGACATTTTTTCGTCAGGCAAGAAAGGCGAAAACTTTAACCGGAGGAATACATTGGGTATTTTGAGGATTAAAATTTTAGCGCAACGCAGATATCGGGCAAAATAGCCATTTATAGATAGGC
>JAUWMN010000269.1 GCA_030613165.1 Desulfobacterales bacterium | reverse complement strand
TTTTTCTTGTTTCCAACCCTGTCTAATAAAAAAGCAATTGTATAATTGCGACAAGTTTTAAGAAAAGTCATGTTAACTAATTAATATAACTTCCCTTAAATGTCAAAATAAAAAGGGAATTATCACGGACAAATATCGACTGACGGAAGGGCGTGTTGTGTGGTATGATAATATTAACAACAAAAGTTGCGTGTTGCGTGTTACGAGTTTTATTTTCATTTTTTAACCCGCAACCCGTAACGCGCAACTCGTAACTGTGCAACTATCTGTCATAATTTATAAACAAAATACAAAGGGAGAATTTCCTATGTTCACACCCTACGCCTGCCGCGAAGAAAAAATTATTGTCGACCGTAATATTATAGAAAAATACGGACTTTCTGCCTGGGCGACAAAGTTCAAACTCGGGACTGCCGGGTATAGAGACCTTTTAGATATTGAAGATATGCACAACCCCGAAGTCCCCTACAATACAGTGACTGTTGCATTGATTGCGTCCGCCAAGGCGGAGTTGATGCTCGAAGCAGGATTGAAGAGTAATCATGTAGGCGGGGAGGTAAGGCCTCATACCCAGGAATTTATTAATCTGGTTGCCCGAATATATGCGGCCCGCGGTATCAGCGTGCACCTCAGAGCCGGAGATGTGAAGACGACACCTATCTGGTTTTCTTCCTATGGGGTTTTCTATTATGAGCTTGGCGCGGGCGAGAACTTTACCGCATCTCATTCCCAGAACTTCAAGGGAGGTTGGAAGCCGATGAACGGAAGCGGGATGCAACTCATTGAGATGGCGGATCGAATCGCGGAAAGAGTAAGGAGGCTGGTAAAAAAGGCGTCTGAGGAGGGTTATGAAATTGTTTTAGCGCCTTCGGATTCAGATCTGATCAGGCATGATTTTGATCCGGTCGATTCCTATGTGGCCATGTTGCATCAGATTATCCCGGCTTCACTCCTTGACACAGTCAAGAAGGCTGCTGAAAAGGGATTTCGAGTGGCGATTTCAACCGAAGGCGGGTCCATGGCCAAGACAAGCAGGATGGTCTTTGAACGCCTTTCCATACCGTGCGGAGAGAGCGGAATAGTACAATATCTCCACGAGGAGGAACGTTCGGATTTCCATGGGATCGGTATCTTAGACGGAGAAAACTATGGGATTGATCCGGGGAAGTGGCAGATCTATAAAAATATAGGAGCGCAGGAACTTTTAAGAAAAAGAGAGGCCGATGTTGTTTTCATCTGGGATGCTGACGGAGATCGATTCAACATAGTAACCGTAACGCCGGCGGAAAAGGCCGAGGATGCTGCTGACATTGGCTTAGAAACAGAACCATTAGACGACACCCGAGCGCTTGTCTATTTCAAACCGAATCAGATCTACTTTATGCTGACCGCTGTAAAATTAGAAGCGCTGGCCGCCTCCGGAGCGCTCGGCAAGTACAATTGGATTATTGCCACAACCTATCCCACATCCAGGTCAATCGGAGAGATTGCCCTTAGCTTTAACCAGCGATTTGGCGTTAATCTCAAGACATATCAGGTGCCGGTGGGGTTTAAACACTTCGGAAGTGCGGTACGGGAGCTTGAGGCGCATCTGTCTTCAGGCAATAAAGAGTTCATTCTTACAGATGTGTGTGGGAAGATCCACAACATGGGATCGGCTCCCCGTATGATCATGATGGCTGAAGAGAGCGGTGGCGCGGCAATGGGGACTGCCGAGTTTTATGAAAGCAAGAATCACAGGAGCCGCAGCCTCGCGCTAAAGGAGAAAGACGGGATGCAGGTCGGGGTTATGGCGCTTGCCCTTGCGGCTAAACTGAAGCTGGAAAACAAGAGTTATGCGGAATTTTACATGGAAAAGATTGCGGAGAACAATATCGTATACCGGTACTATAACCGAACAGATGTCAAACTCTTTGATGAGTCCTTAAAGGGTGAAGCAAGGACTGTTGCCGAGGCGGCCGGCAATGAGCGCAAGGAGAAGATGGTCAACTTTTATCGTTCGCTTACAGAGTTGGACCCGGAAAAAGCTCACAAGAAACTACAAGATGCGGTGGGTGTGGAAGTCCCTGAGATCAAGGATATATTCTGGGCAGGGGATGGAACTTACATAGACTTTGGGGATATATGGTTCGGACTCAGGGCCTCCGGCACTGACGCGGTGCTTCGGTTCTATATAGAGGGGAAAGAGCGGGGGAGGCTTGATGCGTTGAGTGAAGGATTTATTAATACCAGAGTATAGGACTTAACGTTACGAGTTGCGTGTTACGAGTTACAAGGAAAAACAGCCTTTGCACTTACAGCAAATTAGGTGGCAAAATAAGCAGATTTATAGCACATCGAATCATAATGTAATCAAATAAAATAACCCGCAACCCGCAACCTATAAAGTTACCACTCAATCAATCGAGGATCAAAAACCGGTCCGTCCATGCATACGTGAGGGTATTTGTGGCCTTTTTCTTTTCCTTTTATGGCACATCCCATACAGGCCCCGAATCCACAGGCCATAACAGTCTCCAGAGAGAACTGACAGGGGGTATCATAAGAGCCGGCGATATGGTAGACTACTTTTAACATGGGTTTGGGGCCGCATGCGTAGATTATATCCGGTCTCTCTCCGGATGCGAGTTCTTTTTCAAGGAGAGATGTAACCAACCCTTTATACCCAAGGCTTCCATTTTCTGTGCTGACCTTAACATCAACCCCCAGCATTTGGAACGCCTCTTTGCAAAGAATGTCATCGGCAGCGCGACCTCCCAAAAGGAGAGTGCACCAAAACGGGGTGTTCCGTGCGATAAACTCAAGCACTGAGGCGAGATAATAAAGGGGGGCTATGCCGATTCCCCCCGCTACCAAAAATACGTTTTGGAGATCTTTTGAGCAGGTGAAACCATTACCAAGGGGGCCGAGCACGCTTAGATATTCTCCAGCCCTCAACTCCGACAAGATCTGTGTCCCTTTTCCCACTACCTTGTAAAGTATTTCGAATCCGCGAACACTAC
>JAUWMN010000066.1 GCA_030613165.1 Desulfobacterales bacterium | reverse complement strand
CGGCGTGCCCTTGAAGCCGGGCAACGGAATATAACGCATGATTCCACTCGGATAGGTGATGATTTGACAGGGGACTATTTCAAGTTTCTTTGGATTACCCCCGATCCCTTCCCTGATGACATCACGCGCCGTCTGCATCCTCTGATGCATCAAATCGTCTCTAGTGTGGATTATTCTCCTATGGTCACTATCGCAAATGTGCACACATGGATGGAGTTCAACCGGTTTGTAGATGCTATCCATGCGATTCCGGATATAGTGTCCAAGGGGATTTTCGGCGTATCCGGTTTAACAGTTGATTTGTATTATGAAGAGCTACAGTATCATTATTCGAATGTGTATTATCCCCAATACGCCTTCTTCAAACCAGCGGGCGAGAAAGAGGGGATTGTTATGGGACCGTCCGAGATCAATAATCTCTTAGACAGGTATACTCCGTCAAAGGAGAGGTTCTCCATAGACCGGATCCTCGAGGGCAATGACAAGGTAGATGAAGAAATTGAGTTTTAGCCGATTCATCTTTGAAACGGTTTCGTAAAAAGGTTCACGGTTCAAGGTTAAACTGATGTGAAGAGAGCGAAGCGAGCAACCGTGAACCCTGAACCTGACAAACCTGAGTAGTTACAAAAGAGGCAAAGAAAGATGGGCGAAGGGAAAAAATTAAAAGATATTGTCATACCACTAAATGATTATCCTCATATGCCCTATTGGGCGACCTTGGAAGAGGCTGTTGTTCTCTTGAACTTTACTTATGATACAGGCCATAATACCCTTTTGGTCTTTGATGAGTCTTATCGACTGTTGGGCATGTTAAACCAGAGGAAAATATTGACAGGAATCCAACCAAGGTTTGCCAAAAGCTCCCCAGGCAGGATCACGATAGAGTGGGAAGAACTTATAGCGTCATCTATCCCTCAGCAACTTAAAAAGCCTATAAAGGATTTTATGTCCCCTATCAATACAATTGTAGATGTAGAGGACCATATCTTGAAAGTGGCCCATCTCATGCTTAATAAAAGCGGTATAAACCTGCTTCCGGTCAAAGAGTCGGAAAAGGTGATAGGAGTAGTGAGAATGCATGATGTGTTTCACGAGATTACCGGTTTTATCCTTAAGGCTAAAAAGTAGGCAGTTGAGAGGTTTGCATGCGTAGTTTATTAAGCATATTTAAAAGGGCCAAGAAGAAAGTCAAGGCTACTCAGCCACCCCTCCCTGATAGAGTATTATTCAAAGAAAGATACGACTGCTTCCAGGCAGTGCTTTCTGAAAACAACGCCGTCTTGGAGATGATGGCGGATATGGAAGAAAAGCTTTCAGGGGATTATTTATTTGATATGTCGTATGTGAGATCTAACTGTGAGATTATGGTGGAGAGGATCCATAATCTCATAGAGAATCTCAATAAACTTTCAAATGGAAAATATCGTGGCCTCTATGATGCGTTTAAAAAAATTAATTCGGATATAGAAGGGACCCTTGCCAAGAAGGTAGAGACTCCGGTAACCCCTTTTACTATACCCTTTGAACAAGCGACGAAGGATATGGCAAGCAGTGTGGGTGGCAAAAATGCCAATCTGGGGGAAATTAAGAATAGGCTTAATATCCCGGTCCCTGAAGGCTTTTGCATAAGCGCTTATGCCTTTAAGAGGTTTATGGAGCATAATAAGCTAACTGATAAGATTGTTCTATCTGCGGTAGATGTAGGGGATATAGAGGGGCTTACGAGGATAAGCAGGGAAGCGCAAGAGTTGATCATGAAGGCTGAAATCCCTCCTGATTTAGAAAGCAGCATATCAAATGCCTACTTGGAACTGAGCAATAAGATAGCACAGAGAGGGGGCGGCTCACGCAATACATCCGTTAGAAGCAGCGCCATCCATGAGGATGCCCACTTCACCTTTGCTGGTCAATATGCGACCGCGCTCAATGTTGCCTCAGAGAACCTTCTGGCAAAATATAGAGAAATTATCGCCAGTCTCTTTACCGCGAGGGCCATATTCTATCATAAAAGTAAAGGCTTCCAAGAAGAAGATATGGTCATGGCCGTTGGCGTGGTTGAGATGATTGATTCCAAGGCCAGCGGGGTTATGTACTCACGTGATCCCACGGAAGCAGGCAGATATGCCATTATAATCAATGCTGTCTGGGGCTTGGGGCCGTATGCCGTAGATGGAGTTGTAACTCCTAATACTTATGTGGTTTCAAGGGATTCTGACAGGACCATTTTGGAGAAAAACATACCGGTGCAACGGTTTATGCTCGCATGCAATCCTGAAGGGGATGTAGGAGAGGCTAAGGTTCCGGAGGAGAACAAGGGACAACCCTGTTTGACGGACAATCAAATAAAGGCCCTTGCTGAATATGCCCTGACACTTGAGAAGCGCTATGAAAAGCCGCAAGACATAGAATGGGCCCTTGACCAGAACAACAACTTTTTTATCATACAGGCCAGGCCTCTCAGGATTTTAACGGAGAAACCAAGAAAACCTATCCCCACAGTCTTGCCCGGCTATAAGGTTTTGATAGATAAGGGCGAAATCGCATGCAAAGGTGTTGGCGCCGGAAAGGTATATTTAATTACTAAGGAGGAGGATCTCGAGAACTTCCCGGAAGGGGCTGTGCTGGTTGCCAAGCACACCTCACCCACGTTTGTCACTGTTATGAACAAGGCCAGCGCTATTATTGCCGATGTAGGAAGCCCCACAGGCCATATGGCATCACTTTCCAGAGAGTATAGGGTGCCGACTATTCTCAATACTCAGGTGGCAATGAAGACCTTGGAGGCCGGTCAGGAAATAACAGTTGATGCTATTAATAGAAACATTTATGAGGGGCGGATAGATGACCTTGTTGAGGCAGGAAAAAAGGAGAACCCTTTCAATGATACCGCTGTATTTAAGACCCTGACGGCCGTGCTAAAAAGCATAGTTCCTCTCAACCTCATACGCCCTGAGAGCGAAAACTTCAAACCCGAATTTTGCGAGACCTTTCACGACATAACTCGGTTTGCCCATGAAATGGCAATGGGCGAGATGTTCAAGATCGGTGACAGCCGGGACATGAGGAAGGGAGAAGCCGTAAAGCTGGAGGTAAAGCTTCCTCTTGAGATATATATGATAGACTTGGGTGGTGGTGTGGAGAGTAGTTCTAAGAAGGTCACTCCCGATCATATCCGCTCCATACCTATGAATGCGCTCCTAAAAGCGATGATGACCATGGAATGGCCGGGTCCTCCCCCCTTAAATGTGAAAGGCTTTTTTACCGTAATCGCTCATACTACCATGACACCGCACTCCCAAAAGTTGTTATGGGAACCCAGCTTTGCTATATTATCGAAGGAATATATGAATTTTAGTATCAGGCTGGGGTATCATCTACAGACCATTGAGGCATATGCAGGAGATAACTTGAATGATAACTATATCCGCTTTTTGTTTAAAGGTGGTGGGGCTTCCCTGGATAGACGCGCCAGAAGGACCCGACTTATAAAAGAAATCTTAGAAAAGGTGGATTTTAGTATTCACAGGACCGGAGATGTCTTAGATGCCAGGGTTACCAAATATGAAAAATCAACCATTCTGGAAAAGCTAAGTACATTGGCTCGCTTGACTGTATTCACCAAACAATTGGATATGACTCTGTTTAACGAGGCGATGGTGGATTGGTATGTTAATGAATTTATAAAAAAACACTGTACGGAGAGGTAAAAACCAGATAGATTGAGGTACAGGGACAGGGATGCTCAAATCGGAAATGATGCAGTGTGATGATTGAACAGGAACACGTTCCAAAGGGGATAAATAGTGTAATAGTGGGTGGAGGTCACGCCTGCAAGGCCTTTTTAGAATCGTTGAAAGGTGGTCTCCTCAAGAAAACGGGTATGAATATCCTTGGCATAGCGGATACCAATGCGGATGCCGTTGGTCTTAAATATGCAAAGGAATTGGGCATATTCACTACCACTGATTATAAGGCGTTGTATCGACTTGAAGATCTTAATCTAATTATTGAATTGACGGGAGATGATAAGATTCGGGAGGCGATTATGGAAACCAAGCCGCCCCATGTGCAGTTGGTGGATCATATGAGCGCCAAGTTGTCGTGGGAAATCATGGGAGTAGACGAACGATTAAAGGCGCATGAGGAGTTACTAAAAACCAAGGAGTTCTTAGAGGCCATCATAAATGGTATTAAAGACCAACTCATGGTTGTTGACAGGGGTTACCGAATAAAGAATGTAAATGAAGCGCTGGTAAAAAGGGTCGGCAAGCCAAGTCATGAGCTTCTTGGTGAATATTGTTATCAGGCTCTTCATGGTTTGGACAAACCTTGTAATATAGCCAATCATGCTTGCCCGGTGCAAGAGGCATTCAAAACAGGGGAACCGTGCGAGGTGCTCCATACACATTTTGAAGGACGTAAGGTTTCATACCACAGGGTCATAGCCTATCCTGTGGTGGATGACCAAGGAAAGGTAACTGGAGTCATAGAAATGGCAAGAGACGTCACCAAATGGAAAAAGAGCGGTGACGAATTATATCATGTGCAAAAGCTGGCGTTTTTAGGAGAGTTGGCCGCTGGTTTGGCCCACGAGCTCAATAATCCAGTAGCGGTAATACTTGGTTTCACCGATCTTCTCTTGGAGAAGACGGAACCCGGGGACAAAATTTATGAGATCCTCAAAACCATAGAGCGGCAAGGTCTTAATTGTAAAAGGATTGTCGAAAACCTTTTGAGCTTTGCCACACATCCTGAGACGACCGAATACTCTACTGATGTCAACAGAAACCTTGAAAAAGTGGTTTCTGTGGTTGAGGATATCCTGGTTACAAAAAAGATTACATTAGAGAAGAATTTAGCAGAAGATTTGCCAAGAGTGAGAGGAGATTCAGGACATTTGCAGCAGGTCTTTATAAATCTAATCACTAATGCTGCTGCCGCAATGGAAAGAGGAGGAGTTCTGAGCCTTTCTACCGGAGTCAATGGACCTGGCAACAGAGTGGAAATTCGTTTCAAGGATACAGGATGCGGCATTAAAAGGGACTACAGGGACAAGATATTTAACCCTTTTTTCACCACAAGAAGGGTAGGGGAAGGGACAGGATTAGGGCTTTCGGTCAGTTATGGCATAGTGACCAAGTATGACGGAGACATAACCTTTGAGACCGTGACCGAAGATGAGGACAGTGAGAGAAACGGCACCACCTTTACGGTCTCTTTGCCTGTTGTTCCTTCGGGAAGCGAGCACTTAGCTAATTAAACGAAAATTATGTCAAGGTCACATAGTGAAATACTGTGAATAAAGAAAAAAACTATTTTAGGCAGAAATACTATAACATAAGAAGGGCTATCGTCCTTGTCGGCATTCTTGTTATGGCGCTTCTCATGGTTGCCTTCTATCTGGGCCTCCTCTCTGCCGGACAGATGAAAGAGATCATCTCTGAAGATTTTAACCGGCAGCAATTGGTATTGGCAAAGTATGCCGCCAATCGGATGGAGAATAGCTTGGATTTTATTAGGAGAGAGCTTACGCTGTTAAACCTCTCTCCATCCATTCAATATCTGGAGAAGGTATCGTGGGCCAGCCGCATGAATACCACCTTATCCGCTGTTAAGGATGACGGGGTCCTCGAAATAAGATTTATAGATCACAAAGGCAAAACTGCCTATATTGTTGATGAGCGTGGTATGTCCCATGTGATACAGGGTCATTTTAAGGACATGCCGTGTTTTGAGTGGGCTATTATAAAAGAAAATAAGAATAAAGTCTATGTGGGTGAGGTTACTCGAGAGTGCCGGCAGCACCCTGGGCGACTTGTTATGTGCTTAGTCACACCCACCTATGAACAATCAGTGGATGAAGCCCATCCAGTGCCGACCGGTCGCTTGTCCGGAGTGCTTATTTCTACGATAGATGTTACACGTTTAGTTGAAAAGGCCGTCAAAGGTATAAGATCAGGTAAGACCGGATATGCCTGGGTTATAGATAGTGGGGGAGTATTTCTTTACCACCCCCAAAGGGAGTTCATCGGAGAGGATGCCTTTAAGGCCCGTGCCATGAGAAAACCCAAGATCTCTTTCTCCCAGATTAATATGATTCAAAAGGAAAAGATGCTCGAAGGCAAAGAAGGAACCGGGTGGTATACCTCGGGGTGGCACAGGGGCGTAGACACCGAAATGAAAAAATTGATCGCCTATGCGCCTATCCATCCGAAGACGTATTCTCAATCCTTCTGGTCGGGGGCGGTGGTCGCGCCGGTAAGCGAAGTTGAAGACGCGGTCCATTCGGTCTTTATCCGCCAGTTTTATATTCAGGGTAGCATTTTGTTCGCTATCATTTTGGGGAGTGTGTATGTAATAAATTTTGAGCGACGCTGGTCCAAGACACTGGAAGCAGAGGTAATGAAGAAAACAGACGATCTGAAGACCTCGCTCGAAGAACTGAAAAAATCAGAGGAACAGTATAAAACCCTTGTAGAAAGCGCGGAGGACCTGATCTTTACTGTAGATGAAAAAGGAGGGTTCCTATCTATGAACAGATGTACCGCCAATTTTTTTAGGGGTCGCCCAGAGGATTTAATCGGTAAAAATATGGGCGACCTTTTCTCTGGCGAGAGCGCGGAATTACAGATGGGTTTTGTCAGACAGGTGTTTGGCACGGGCAGGAATATCAATGTAAAATATCCGGTTGAGGTTGGAAAACGTGAGTACTGGTTTACCAGCAACTTTGTGCCCCTTAAGGATAAACGTAGCGCGGTCTTTGCCGTTTTGGGAATCTCAAGAGATATTACAGAGAGAAAGAAGCTGGAAGAAGAACAGATGTATAATACAGAAAAATTGGCCTCCCTTGGAAAGTTGGCAGCAGGTGTTGCCCATGAACTCAATCAACCTGTAGCGGTCATCCTTGGTTTTACCGATCTTATCTTGGAAAAGATGGAACCTGGCAGCAAGAATCATGAGATTCTTGAAACCATAGAGAGGCAGGCGCTCAATTGTAAAAGAATTGTTGAAAGCATTCTGGGCTTTTCCAGATATCACGAGACAACCGAGTATTCCACCGACGTCAATGCGAGTCTTGAAAGGGTGATTGATGTGGTTGAGAACATCATGGTTACAAAAAAGGTCACCATGAAAAAAAACCTCGCAGAAAATTTACCAAAAGTCCGGGGAGATTCAGGGCACCTGCAGCAGGTCTTTATGAATTTAATTACCAATGCTTTTGCCGCTATGGAAGGGGGCGGGGTGTTGACCATAACTACTCGATGCAATATACCCGGCAATAAAGTAGAGGCCCTCTTTAAAGATACAGGACAAGGGATTAAAAGGGAATACAGGGACAAGATCTTCGGGGCCTTTTTTACCACAAGAAAGGTAGGAGAAGGCACGGGTTTGGGGCTTTCAGTAAGTTATGGCATAGTAACCAAGTATGACGGAGATATAACCTTTGAGACCGTGGCGGAAGAAGAGGACATAGAGAAAAAAGGCACTACCTTTACGGTATCGTTGCCTGTTGCTCCTTCGGGCGGTGAGCAAATTTAATTCAAGGAGAGGAGGTAATAATGGGCGCACAAATTTTAATTGTTGACGACGAA
>JAUWMN010000147.1 GCA_030613165.1 Desulfobacterales bacterium | reverse complement strand
TACGAGGCGGTTGCCATGGATGAGGTCCCCTTGAGTATGCTTATTCCCATACAGCTTATGGCCGCCGGGATACTCATTTGCGGTATATTCAGCACAAAGATTATTAGTTCGGTGATTCAATATGTTATTCCCGCAAGCTTTTAAGGGGGAATAGGAGGTCGATACGTGGATACGTTGCAACTCGCTTGGTTGTGTATGCTTTTTCCCTTTATCGGGGTGGTCGCGATCTTTGTGATGGCCCGGATCCATCCCCGACTCAGGAACGCGGCCGCGGTCTTTTTCCCATTCCTCTCGGCTGTGGCCAGCTTGATGATCTTGCCCAATCTGTTCCATCCGGAAAGGTTGCCGCTCGAAAGTAGTTTTGTGTGGATCAGCAATCCTTTTTTGGTCGAGTTCGGTATCCTGGTGGATCCTTTGAGCATCATTTTGGCAACCGTGGTTGCCGTCATAAGCTTTATTATCGCGGTATACTGCCTTGGTTACATGAAGGGTGATCCCGGCATAACCAGGTTCTTGATGCTGGTGAATCTTTTTATCGGCAGCATGCTTCTGCTGGTGCTCACGAATAATCTCCTCTTTCTCTTTGTGGGGTGGAAGCTGGTCGGTTTATGCAGCTACGGGTTGATCGGTTTTTACTACAAGGACGAGGAGAAATACTGGATAGGCGGTCCTCCACCTACGAAATTGGTCTCGCCCACTCACTGTGGTTTGAAGGCATTGGTTGTGACGGGCGTGGGTGATCTTATCATGTTGGGAGGCATCCTGATCATCTTCTTCTATGCTCGAACCCTGAATTTCATGGAGCTTTATACGACTGCGGTGACATGGCTCCCGGAAATGGCCAAGACCCCGGGGATGATTGTTCTGACCACTTGTCTCCTCCTTGCGGGTCCCATTGGCAAGTCAGCCCAGTTTCCGCTTCACGAATGGCTCCCGGAAGCCATGGCAGGCCCCGGACCGGTTTCCGCTCTTATCCATGCGGCGACCATGGTAAAAAGCGGAGTCTATCTGGTCGCCAGATTCATACCCATTTTCTATTACGGCTATTGGGTCGCGGGAATCGATGAAGCCTCTATGTTCTTTACAATAGTAGCCTGGGTAGGCGTCATTACCGCTTTTGTAGCGGCCACGCAGGGCGTGGTTGCTTTAGAGCTGAAGAAGGCGCTCGCCTTTTCCACGGTAAGCCAGATAGGCTATATGTGGATCGGGCTCGGCATGGCCGGATTAAGTCAGTCCGTGTTGTTGGGCGGCGCCACGTCCGGTATATTTCACCTGGTAAGCCATGCCGTGTTTAAGGCCTGTCTCTTCCTGTGCGCGGGCTCTGTCATCCACTGCGCGCATTCTATCTACATGAACGACATGGGTTCCATGCGGAAGTACATGCCGCTTACGTGGATTTTCATGTTGCTCGCGTCCCTTTGCTTGATGGGAATCCCGCCTATGCCGGGATTCTTCAGTAAAGATGCTATCCTCCTTGCGGCATTAGAGGCTCACCATATGCCGATATTTGTCCTGGCCGTGATTACGGTAGTCTTAACGGCATTTTACACAACGCGTATGGTGGGTATGGTTTTTTATGGGCCGGAGAGCAAAAATCTGCAGCATGTGAAGGAACACGGTGGGCATCTCCATGAGGCTTCTCCTACCATGTGGGGCGCGTGTGGTGTTCTGGTGGTCATGATGGTCCTGCTTGGCCTGGTGGGGCCCAAGGTGGAGCATCTTTTGAAACACGGGTTTGAGACCAACCTGGTGGGGACGCTTGCTTTGCCTGTTGCACATGCAGGAGAACACCCGGTTAATTACCATCTGGTGGTTTCGGTGCTATCCATTGCAGCTATACTTTTGGGCGCCATCCCGGCTTACTTCATGTATATAGCGCGAAAATGGGACCCCAAGTCTGTAGTGGAGGGGAGTGCCGTGCTCCGAGCGTTGCATGCCTTCTTCTGGCGCAGGTGGTTCATCGATGGGTTCTATTTGACAGTCTTCATGAACGGGGCATTCAAACTGGGCAATTTCGTGGCACACACTCTCGAAGACGGGCTTGACACTCTAGTGCATCGAAGATTGCCTAATCTTTTTACCAAGAGGGCTCAAACGCTGTTTTTCCGTCTTCGGACTGAATCGGAAGACCTGTTATATAATGTAAGCTATATTCTTATTATCTTTATCGGCTTGTTGTTTGTAGTATTAAGATAAAACCTTACGACATTGAGGGAAGAAAATGATGTCTCACATTCTGTTGCAAGTTATTCTTGTGCCGGCTATCGCCTCTCTGTTCATCTTGTTGACCAGACACCGGATCGGAAGAAAGGCGGGATGGATAGCTGGTTGCAGCCTTTTATATAGCACGACTCTTTTGCTGATAGCGTGTGCCAGGGTCTATCATGGTGAAGTAATTGTAGAGGAATACCCTTTTATCGATGCGGCAATTACGTTTGACCTTCTTGGCGACGGTTTGAGTCTCCCTGTAGCGTTGGTTATAAGCGGTCTTTGTACGGCCCTTGCATTTTACGCAATGCATTATGTAGACCACAGAATAGAGGCTATATATGGCGACGTGGATGAGCGCACATATGTTTGCCACTATACACGATTTTACTCTCTGTTCCTTGGCTTCCCCTTGGGATTTATGGGTGTCTGTTTGGTTAAGAATCTTATAGCAATGTACTTCTTCTTAGAAGTGTTGCCTCTCCCTCTGTACTTTATCATGGCCATGTTCGGTTATGTTGACCGCGTCAGGGTAGCCATGATCTGTTTGATGTGGGCCGTCGTGGGCGCATCTTTCTTTATAGCCGGGACATTGCTTGCATATTCTCAAATCGGCAGCTTTAATATCGCTGATCTATCCGCTCTTGCCGGTAATCCATTGGCTTTTTGGAGTATCCTTTTGATTCTTATTGCCCTGCTGATCAAGATGGCGGTAGTTCCTTTTCAGGTTTGGATGCCCTGGGTTCACGCGGAACATCCTACGTGTATTGCCGGTCTCCTTGCCGTCTACGCAAACATCGCGGCTTATGTACTGGTCAGGGCTATCATCTTTCCACTTGCGGCTGATTTCAAGGCATTTGCCATACCCCTCATGATAATGGCGCTCATAACCATGGTATACGGTTCCTTTCTTACCCTGGCGCAAACAGACGTGAAGCGATTTGCCGCCTGCTCAACCATAAGCCAGTTGGCATATTCCCTCCTTGGTATATCATCGCTCACTATAGCGGGCATTGAAGGAGGGATGTTTTTTTTCCTGGGACACATTATGGGGAAAACCATCCTGTTTTCAACAGCCGGCATATTGGTCTATACGACAGGGACCAGGGATATGAGACAGTTGGGGGGACTTGCGCGGAAGATGCCCATTACAGCAGCGCTTTGGATCATGGGCGCGATGATGCTGTCGGGCTTTCCGCCTATGAGCAGTTTCCCGGCGGAATGGGTTATGTTCACCGGTATCTTTAAAACCGGAGTTCAAACAATGCCTGTCGGTCTCATCGTAGCCATCCTCGCCGCCGCTGCAATTATACTAACGGTTGCCTATACGTTCCGGTCGGTGAAGATCATATTTTTCGGTCCCTTGACTCCTGCTCTGGCAATCGACAAGATCAAGGACCCGCCACTTTCGATGAGTATTCCGCTTCTCCTTATAGCAGCTACTTCAATCACTCTGGGCGTCTACCCCAAACTTGCGTTAAATCTTTTTCATCTTGTGGTCGGGGGACTGTCGATTCCATAAGTCTACGCTAAAAAATCATCAATCTTGAGAGGAGAGATTTATAAAATCGGACGTGAAGGCTAATGTGGAAATATTTTAGATAAAATTTACTTCCATTGCTTTCCACACTTGTCTTGTTAGTCATTTCAACGTGAGTTTATAACCTGTTGTTGTTCCGTCGAATTTTAACTCAACACGGTGGTTTTCCCCCCCATTTTTTATTCCTCTTTTCCCTTTTCTGCTTGACAAAAAAACCAGTTCATTATATTGCGAACAATCGTATTGTCATTATAAATAATATTGTTAGAGACCTACCTACCTACTTGAAAGAGAGAGCGAGTATGAAATCTGGTACTTTCCCCGGCGGTCTTTGTTTGCCTGTGTCGGCTGCAGGTGTTTCCAAACCTTTTGAATCAGTTCCTCCTTCCCAGACAGTAATCATTCCATTAAAGCAACATATTGGTGAACCCTGCGCCGTCAGTGTAAAAAAAGGCGCCGAGGTAAAAATGGGCGATCTCCTTGGCGAAAGCGAAGGCACTGCTGTCCATGCCACGGTATCCGGAAAGGTGACCGAGGTAATCAAGAAGTTCCCTGGTATGAGCGGAGGATACGTCCCGGCCATTGGCATAGAATCAGATGGCAAAAATGAATCGGGAGGATCTTTGGAAGGTTCGGATCCCATGAGCCTTATTCAAAAGGGAGGCGTTGTAGATTCTGACGTGGAAGCGATTTCGCTTCATGACAAGCTTACGCTGGCAAAAGAAAAATCAGTCAAGACATTGGTAATAAATAGTGTAGATGTAGAACCTCAGATGATTAGTAGAGCTTCAATCCTTGCTGAAAATGCGAAAGAGGTGGCATCCGGGATCGACATCATCAGTCAAATCTTAGGCATTACAACAGTCTATATAGGTGTGAGTGAGAATGCTTCTAATGCTATTTCAGCTATTTCCGGCGCGTGCAGTTCAGCTATTTCCGGCGCGTGCAGTTCAGCTCACGTTGTAGGGCTCAAGGCCAAACATCCTCAAAGCCTAAAAGAGCTTTTGGTCAAGGCCATTCTTGACAAGGAAGTCCCCACGGGTGGTGTTCCTGAAGATATCGGTGTTACCGTGATCAGCGCTGAGACCGCTTTTTTTGTGGCCCGGGCGGTTAACGATAAAAAACCGGTGCTGGAAAGATTTGTTACTGTGTCAGGGAGCGGCATTGGGAGTCCGAAAAACGTGTTGGTAAGGATCGGCACTCCGATCAAGGACGTGTTGGAATATTGCGGTGCTTCAACCGGGGGCGCGGGAAAGGTGATTATTGGGGGCCCGTTGATGGGTACTCCCATTCATAGTGCTGATATGACTGTGCCAAAAGAGACCACCGGGATTTATGTGCAGAAGGAAGGAGACATTGTAGAATTTCCTTCCGGTGTCTGTATCAAGTGCGGACTGTGCGTGGAGGTCTGCCCGATGCGGTTGATGCCCCTTCTCATTTCCGGCGTTTCCGAATCGGGTAACTACACGATGGCGGAAGACAATGATATCCTTAGCTGCAATGAATGTGGCTGTT
>JAUWMN010000192.1 GCA_030613165.1 Desulfobacterales bacterium | reverse complement strand
GTGGGAGCCCTGGCGAGGTTTAATAATAACTATGATCTGTTGCACCCCAAGGCGAAAGAGGTGGCCGAAGAATTGAATTTAAAACCAGGCGCACATAATCCCTTCTTTCATAACCTGGCGCAACTTGTGGAGTGCGTGCATGTTATGTATGAGTCAAAGGAGATGATCGCGGCATTGATCGACTCAGACACCTCTGAGTGCGCAACTCCGTACAAGGCAAAGGAAGGTGAGGGGGTGGGGGCCGTGGAAGCTCCCCGGGGGATACTGTATCATTACTACGTGATCGATGAAGCGGGAAAAATTGAAAGGTCGGATTGTGTGATTCCTACCAGTCAGAATCACGCCAATATTTATTATGACCTGCCCAAATTCGTTTCCGAGTTAATAGCACAAGGGAAGGAAGAAGGAGAGATCAGCCGTCTTGCTCAGATGCTGGTGAGGGCGTATGACCCGTGTATTTCGTGCTCTGTGCATTGAATCGTTTCTTGTTCTTACATGTAAGGAATTAGATTGTATGTATATTTTTAAGATCCTTCGCAGAGTCATTTATGCCGATACCGACAAGATGGGGATTGTATATCATTCAAACTATCTGCGCTGGTTTGAAATGGGGAGGACAGAGATGTTGCGCGAACTGGGACACCCCTATACAGAGATAGAAGCAGCCGGTTATAACCTGCCGGCATCAGAGGCATTCTGTAAATACCTGGCTCCGGCCCGGTACGATGATCTCCTGCGAATTGAAACCCGTGTGTATGAGATAAAAAAGGCGAGTGTGCGTTTTGAATACAAGGTATTTAACGATAATAATGGCAAGCTTCTTGTCACAGGGGACACTAATCATGCCTGCGTCGACAACAACGGAAATGTTGTACGCCTCCCGGCCTTTTTAAAGGAGACGTTGGAGCGATCCGGAAACCTCCAGGTTTAGTTTCAAGACCTTTAGCGCGTGGTCAAGACTCATGGAGCCGGTGCCGCAGCTTGGTGTGATCAGAGACTGTGATAAAATTTGTGCTCGACTTATTCCCAGCGCTTCCAGTTCGCTCGCTTCCTTCTCCCACCTTTCCACCAGGCCGGCTGAGGTTTCTTTTTCGATATCTTCCTCTTTGGCCGTGGGCACAATCCCCCAGGCAAGAATTCTTCCCTGTTCGAGAAATTTTTTTAATTCCTTTGCATAGAGAATCAAGCGGTCAAAGTAGTCATAGGCATCAAAGCTCAGGATATCTGCCGAAGATTCCAGAATCAACGACCAGTCAGTGTTGGAACAAACGTGCACTCCGGCCAAGCCACCTCCCAGATGAATTTGATCGATGACTTCGGCAAGTAGTTTCTCCACATCTTCTTTGGATACTCCGATAAGGGCGGACGATCCGAATCCGGCCAATCCTGGTTCATCCAGGAAAATGATGATCGGCGCTCCGAATTGCTTCAGCTGTTCCACTTGCCATCGGGCCTTGAGCGCGATAGTTTTTGTTACCGCGTCGCGGAGCCGTTCGTCATAAAAGACCGCCTGCTTGTTTTGATCGGTAAGCCCCAGGCAGAGGGTCACCGGTCCCGTGATTTGTCCTTTGATTGCAAAGGGCTTGGGTGCCGTCTTTAGCGCTTCTTGCAGCACGAAGAAGCCTGGCGCTGAGTCTTTTGTAAGAATAAAGCGGGATGCGTCAAGAGACTTGTCACCTTGGGTGACCGCGATGTATTCCTCGTAGAAGTCCACAAGCTCGCGTTCGAAGTTGTTCAGGGAAGGATCGAGGATTATCCGATCGTCCGAGAGAACAAGTCCCGGCAATCCGGATGTAAACTGTGTCAACATGCCTTCCTGTGGGTACACAGGGAGTTGCACCCATAGAGGGATGTCCGGTGTATGCTCCATTACGGCCCGAAGCGCTTTATCGTGATCATCTATTGGGAGGCTTCCGATAAGGGTAGCTCTCCCTGCTGGTTTGAAATCATTCATGTGGTGTTTCGCAAGGGTCTCGCTTTATACTCTGCGTTCGGCGGCCATTTTTTGCTCCTCTTGCTGAGAGGCATTCCCCTGGTTTTTTCGAATTACTTCCTTGCTCTTGATTGTGCCCTCGCCAAAAAATATACACTTCAGCCACTCGCAACCGAGCTGCAGCAAATCGACCTCGCTCTTTCGGGCCTTTTCCACAAGATCTTCCGGTATATCGTAAAGGGAGAGGAGGCTGCTCTCAAATACAAATTGACGGAGCCTTTCCATGTTGTAGCTTACCATAAAGAACATTTCACGGCTCTTTTCACTGAGCTGTGCTTTGCTCCCAAAGGATCGTTTGCGCAACACGATTTCCAACCACTTTTTGTTCACTTCGTCATACAGATCGATACCCTGGTCCTTTCTCCATTCCGCCACGGTCCATTCTTTTTTTTCGTTAAATCCGACGCAGTGGTCTTCCTTGACAAGGAAGTAAAACTGATCGTGGTCTGATTTTTCCTTTTCCCTCAGATTCGCCAGTCCCACAGGGTAGTAACGACAGGACGAAGGACGGTCGCTATATATCAGGCAACCATCGGGCTTCACAAAAGGACAACGTTCCTCTTCATCATCCAACATCTTGAGCGTTGCAACGGGAAGACCGTGCTTTTGTAACATTTCCGGTTTTGTGTACAGGGCCAGAAACTCTGAAGAGGACAATTTCAGCCGTTTTTTCATCCGGATAACATCATACGGGGTCAATAGAATATCGATTCTGCTGCAACATGCAGTATAACATGAGAGTCCCTTGCGACACTCGAAATGAAACGTGCTGTCATTGAAAAGTTGTATCGGTTCCAGCCGGGATCCGGCTTCAGTTTTGTTTGTCTCAGACATGAGCTATTATTCTCCTTTTCTTGTCATTTCTATGACATAGGAATTTCCATTTTTTGGACGCAGATGAACGCAGATTGTCAAGATTTTAACATATAAAGTTACGGGTTAAAACAGGTAGCAAAATAAACAAATTCATTCAATACAACCCGCAACCCGCAACTCGTAACTCGTAACTGTGTGTATCAGCGAAAATATATTACGTTAGCATTAGGTGTGAAGTCAATGATTTTGTTGTTCGTGTCCGGGCGGACACTATGGGCTATGAGCCAAAACGGTCTCTTTCAGCAGGCAGCAGGCTATCTTGTATTCCGGCGCTCCATGCTCGTCGTAACGGAGATTTCCCGGTTGCAATATCTTATTCATAACGCAACCTTCCGGGATGGAGAGTTGAAAGAGCTCCCGTTCTCGAATGCCGTATAGTGGTGTCAGGGCATCTTTTTTGAATCTATGGGAATGAATAGCAAAATCTTCACAAAGGGGGCATTGATAGACCCTTCCGTTCGGGAAGATAAAGAAATTATCCGCTACCAGTCCCGCGCACTCGAAAGGTTCATTCTTTTCCAGAAAAACTTTTGGATAGGTAACCCGTATTCCAAGAGAGGCTGCTTCTTGGGCAACTTTTGGGACAAGGCCGGTCCATTCTTCCCTGGTCAGCTGGAGAGTATTTCTCTTTTTTGCTGACGGCCCTCTAATCCCAATGACCTGAATAAAAAACCGGTCGATCCGCAGCTTCTTAAGTAAAAGCGGCATATTCTCAAGTTCATGGATGTTCAGTTTGCTGACGGTAAATATCAGACTTGTACGGAATCCTTTTGAAACGGCCTTTTTTATTCCCTCAGTACATTTTTTATAGCATCCTTTTCCCCTGATTTTGTCGTTGACTGTCTTGGTGGCCCCATCCAGGCTGAAGCTGAAGTAATCAACATCATTAGGAGTCACCTTGTTCAGGATGTCGTTAAAAAGATAACCATTGGTGTCAACGGTGATTGACCGATATCCTATTTTTCTTGCCTCTTTGATGCAAAGATCCAATTCAGGATGGAGAGTCGGCTCGCCTCCTAAAAAGATAACATTCGTTTCTTTGTTTGCGTCAAAAAGCGTTCTCAGCCACCGGATGACGGTGTCGGACGGAATGGGTTCTTTTCCGTGTTGTCTTGGAGTGATATAACAGTGCCGGCACTTGAGGTTGCACCGGGTCAGAATGTGAAAGAATATATTACGTTCGTTTTTTTTAAATGCTACTGTCTGTTTCATGGGGGATTTATTTTTTAAAAAATGTTTTTGATTATTTCGGGGTGAACGCATGAAAACTAATGTTGCGAGTTACGGGTTGCGAGTTGCGTGTTTGAAACTGACTCGTAACCCGTAACCCGTAACCCGCAACTCATTGTCTATATCTCCACGGCTATTACAACTCTCAAGCTTCTTTTCATAAATACTATAGCGCGCCTAACGTATACTTGGCGAACAAACTATCTTTCCAGTAATCGTTTGCCGGGTCCGAGAAAAATTGTTTAAAAAGCTTTAGACTTTCGTCTCTTAA
>JAUWMN010000254.1 GCA_030613165.1 Desulfobacterales bacterium | reverse complement strand
TGCCTTCCTTTTTCTCCCTAAGTGAATTAGCAACTTCCGGAGGAAGGGCGCCGGCATCTTTGACCAACAAGGCAACCCCGTCATCTGCTACTTTTCCTGCAACCCAATCGCCAAGGGCCTTAGTCGCCTTCCCTATCCATTCCTCTTTCGATGGGGTTGCCGCAATCATTATCAAATTATTGCTCTCTCTGTCGAGTAACATGAATGAAACAGTCTCAGAGGCTGTAACTTTCGCGCCTATATCCACAATGCGCTGAAAAAGCTCATCGCTCGACCGAACGCTGAAAAGTTCCTGCATCACCTCATTGAGCTGAGTTGCCTCTTGTATTTTATGCTGAAGCTCGACATTTAACCTTTCAATCCCTTTTTTCTTTTCAATTTCCTCTTTTAAAAAGATGTTTTCTATCAATAAAGCGCGCTCTTTGGTTACGCGCTTGAAAGTAACAGTCACATCCTTTACACTAAATGGCTTGACCAAAAAATCTGACGCCCCTCTCCTCATGGCATCAATGGCAAGGTCCAGGGAGGGATGCCCGGTTATCATCACAACCGGTATGGTATTATCGTATTCTTTTATTTTTTCAATCAATTCCAAACCATCCAAACGGGGCATTCGAATATCCACAAAGCAACAGTCAAGTGGAACAGTGCGCACCGTCTCCAGTGCCTCCACCCCGTCACTGGCGGTATGGACTCTGCAGGTTATTATCTCTTCGAGGACCTCTTTGAGAGTCGTTCGGACCAGCGTTTCATCATCCGCGACCAATATATTCCATTTTTTATTCATAGCTCAAATAGTGATCGCATCTCCTGGACTATTTTTTCCTCAAGCCCTCCTCTTGTCTCGGCAAGTGAGATGGTACTGTTGCCAAGCGCCCTATATAAGGGCCAAAGGTGAGGAGCATCTATTTTGATTGCCTCAATATGTGACGTTATAGTGTCAATATCCCCACGAACGATCGGTCCTGTTAATGCCCTGTGTGTCCCAAGGCACTTCACATTATTAAGTGTCCCTTTGATCAAGGGTAAGAAGGCTTTCAAAGAAGCTTCTGTTGAAATACCGATTAATTGATTCAATTCTGTTGCCAAGTTGACCAGAGTAACGAGATAATTGGAAGCAACAACAGCGGCGGCATGATATAAGGGTTTATCCTTTACTCTAATCTGAATAAAATTAGCGCCGATATCTTTAACCATCTTGCGAGCTATAGGAAGGGCCTTTGTATCTCCTTCAAAAGTGCATGTACATCCCGCGACCATTTGAAGCGCCTGTTCCACTGATGCAAAACTTTGTAATGGATGGAGCGAGCCTATGTGTGCTCCACACTGTCGGGCCGATGCCAAGATCTCGGAAGGGAAAGCGCCGCTGCAATGAAACACAAAGGAGTCTTTTTTAAAACCGTTCTGCTTTGCGATTTCATTACAAACTGACTGTATAACAACATCCGGTGTTGTAATAAATACAATATCCGCTTTAGCTGTAATCTGTACAGCAACGTCTGAATAGTTTGAAATTCCAATAAGTTCAGCAGCGCTACGAGCCGATTCAAGCCGACGACTTGCAACTCCGACAATTGGATATCCGATCCCGGCAAAGAGTTTCCCTAAAGTTGTGCCTATTGTACCACACCCGACTATTGCAAGTGATCGTTTCATTTAAGTCGTTATTTAACCTGTCGGCATAAGGTGATTATTTATTAAATGAAAAAAAGATGGTTTCGCAAAAAGTCTTGAGTTTGATAAAGGATGGCTAAGTAAAAAGGTCAATATACAAGGCATAGTAATTTTTCAGGTATGAAGGCATACATATGGTATGTCGAGTGCCTGAAAAACTACTACAACGCAGTAGGTTGGACTTTTTACGACGCCATCAAAAAAAGAGACCCGATAAAATAGTATCCTTCCTATCCTATCGGGTCTCAAAAAACACCGAGCGCACTAAACAATAACAACGTCATCTACATACAAAAAAACAGATTTACTCTAATCATCTGCTCCTTCTTTGAGATGTAGTTCTATGTCTTCTTAAAGCCTCACGTTGTTTTCGGCGTCTGTATTCGCTTGGTTTTTCATAGCTCTTTTTAAGTTTTAATCTGCGGAAAAGGCCATCATTTTGGATCTTCTTTTTTAAAATTTTCATGGCCCGTTCTACATCATTGTCAATAACTCTTACTTCTAAGTCCTGAAAGTCCCTCAAACTCCTCGCTCCCTTCTTTACCATCAAGGACTTTGTCGCTTATTTTATCAAAAGTCTAAGGCTGATGGTTATTTTAATACATACTCTACATTATAATTATATAATATAATCATGGTTAAGACAATAAGGTATTTTGGAGTTATATCACCTCCTGACATGCAATGCAGGTTCCCATCCAAAAAGATAGGGGCGCCAAGCCCCTCTTGCCTTGATTGAAGTAACCATCAAAGATTTTTTTATTATCACAGGCCGGTATCAATGTCAAACCAACAAAAATCGAATATAGGAGGCTGTCCGAGAATTCTGATCCTACTGCAAAAGAGTGAGAAACGGCCCAAATTCTCGGACAGCCTCCTAGAGCTATTTTTTTTTCAACTCTTCTATCTTTCTTCTTAGATCTTTCTTTTCGGACCACCTTCGGAAAGCTCCGATCAATCCATGGCGATAAGCTCGATCTATTCTTTCCTCATTAAAGCGGAGCCCTTCTTCGCCTTGCATAGCCTTTTGTAAACAAGCCTTTAGGTGAGTACAAGAGAAACAGCTGTCGGCAATTTTACGAAAGCCCCTTTCCTCAACCGGAAATACAATATCCAAGCTGCCAAAACATGAAGGGCTGGAAGAGCTGTCTTTGTGCGTCATAGCCTTCCCACCTGTTTTTTTTCAGTGAGGCGCTTGCAAAACTCCGCCTCACTGGTTGTCCAATTCGTCCTTAAGGCTCCGCGTCATGAGGGTCTTAAGGGCTACCTTTGGGTCAAGGTCGTCATACAACATGTGATAAGTTTGCTCTACAATGGGCATTTCCACGCCTAATTTGCGAGACAGGTTGTAAACCGATTTTGTTGTTTTAACTCCTTCCGCGACCATCTGCATATCTGCGAGAATATCCTTAAGTTTCATACCTCGCCCCAATTTCAGTCCTACCGTTCGATTTCGGCTCAAATCGCCCGTGCAAGTCAATACCAGATCTCCCATCCCAGCCAATCCGGTAAATGTCCTCGGATTTGCGCCAAGCTTCAACCCT
>JAUWMN010000096.1 GCA_030613165.1 Desulfobacterales bacterium | reverse complement strand
ATAAAAGAAGACAGGGGGCTCCAGGCTTAAAAGTGACCAGTAAGGCTTTTGGTATGGGGAGAAGGATGCCGATTGCGGCGCGGTTTGTTAAGTCGTAACTCGCAACAGATTGTCGTTTGCACCAAGGATCGTACACATGCCCCAAAAGCTTTTTGTTGAGCATTACATTTAAGATAAACAGGTAATGATTGGATTGAATAATGGCTATTATAGAGAGAAGAAGAGAGGATAGAACATTCAAGTCTTTTAAAAACATTTTAGTGATCGACGACGAACCCAATATGCGCCATGTTCTGTCGATCATCTTAAAAAAAGCCGGTTATACCGTCACTACTGCGCCGGAAGGCAGAGAGGGGTTGGCTCTGTTTGAGGAGGGTGATTTTGACGCGATTCTTTGCGATATAAGAATGCCGGCGATGGACGGAATCGACTTTCTTAAATCTGCCATCGGACGAAGGGCTGAAGCAATAGTCGTTATGATGTCCGCCTATGGAACCGTGGATACTGCTGTAGAGGCCATGAAATTGGGCGCCGCGGATTATATCTCCAAGCCGTTCAAACCGGATGAGGTCCTCGTAAAGCTGAGACAAACAGAAGAAAGGATACAGCTCAGGCATGAGAACGCCCTGCTGAGAGACGCGGTTAGGGAGACTTTTGGATTTGAGAATATTGTCGCCAAGAGCAAAGCCATGCGCGATATATTTAAAACAGTCCAAAAGATCGCAGATCATAAAACGACCGTTTTGATTACTGGGGAAAGTGGAACCGGAAAAGAGCTTATCGCAAAAGCGATTCACTATAACGGTATTCGAAAAAATGCCCCCCTGGTTGCACTTAACTGTGGAGGAGTCCCTGAACATATTTTGGAAAGTGAACTTTTCGGTCATGTTAAAGGGGCATTTACTGATGCCATCCGTGATAAAAAAGGCCTCTTTGAAGAGGCAAGTGGTGGAACCCTTTTTTTGGATGAGATAGGCGAACTGTCCATGCCACTTCAGGTGAAATTGCTGCGCGCCTTGCAAGAAGAAGAGATTCGTCCTCTTGGGAGTAACAAGTCAATCAAGGTGGATATCCGCGTACTTGCGGCAACGGCAAAGGACCTTTCAGAAGAGGTAAAGAATAATGCCTTCAGGGATGATCTATATTATAGAATTAATGTCCTGCCGATAGTCCTGCCACCCCTCCGAGAACGAAAAGAGGACATCCCTCTTTTGGTTGAACATTTTATTAGGAAATTCAACTTGCGTCTCAACAAAACAGTTCGTGGCATTCATTCAAACGCCATTCAAACGCTTATAGAGTGCGCCTGGCGAGGCAATGTTAGGGAACTTGAAAACGTGATAGAACGCACAATGGTCATGATGGATCATGATAGTATCAATATTGAAGACTTGCCGAGTGAGGTCAAAGAAGACGTGGAGCGCGGGAGGGGCTTTCCTTTCGACTCTTTTTCTATCAAAGAGGGTACTGTTTATCTTGAAAAGATATTAATAGAAAAGGCTCTTAACCATACGAAAGGAAACCGGACCAAGGCAGCCAAACTTCTTGAAATCAGCCATCCCACGCTGTTGTATAAGATGAAGGAGTATTCTGTTAAATAACGGAGGTTATCATGGTAGATCTAAAACAAGCATATAAGACTGTGATGGAGGACCATTTTCCCGATACTATTACCATTTCTTTCGGAGATCAGAGGCTGGTTTATCAGAAGCGGGCCTGGAAAATTCCTGATTCCGCGTCAGGGGAGCTGGTGGAAAAGGGACTCAGGTACGGAGAAAATCCAGGACAGGAGGCAGCGCTGTATATGCTGGTCAATGGGAATCTGGTTCTTGGGGAGTGTCGGTTTATTGATCCTGGTAAAGGGCTGGTGAGCGCCATTAGCGAGGCAGACATGCTTCAGGCAGGGAAACACCCCGGAAAAACAAACCTTACTGATATCGACAATGGCCTGAATGTCATGAAGCACCTGATGAGTAAACCGACTGCGGTTATACTCAAACACAACAACCCTTGTGGTGCAGCTTCCGCCGACGGTTTGGCCAAGGCCTACGCCCGGGCAAACCGCGCTGATCGCATCGCGGCCTTCGGAGGATGCGTTGTTTTTAACCGAGCCCTTGATATTGAGACTGCTGAATTGATCCGTGAAAATTACTTGGAAGTGGTGGCGGCTCCTGACTATGAAGATGGGACGGTAGAGATTTTGAAGAAAAGTAAAAACCTCCGCATCGTTCAGATTACAAGGATAGATCGTCTCCAGGAGTATAGCCAAATGCGTTTTGTCGATTTTAAATCGTTAATGGACGGCGGCCTAATTGTCCAGCAATCCCCTCTCAATCGAATACGATCCAAGGAGGATTTTAAGATAGCGGAGACCACTTATAAGGAGAAGACGTACGGGATCGAGAGGGAGCCGACGGAAAAGGAATATTTGGATATGCTCTTTGGATGGTCCGTGGAACAGGGGGTTACTTCCAATTCGGTCCTCTACGTCAAAGATGAGACGACAGTGGGGATCGGAACCGGGGAACAGGACCGGGTAGGTGTTGCTGAGATCGCTATTTACAAGGCGTATACAAAGTACAAAGATATCCTCTGTTACGACCGGTTTCAGATACCGTACAAAACCCTGGAGATGGAGATCGCCGACGGTAAAAGGCCGATGGGTGATAAGGAGGCCATTGACCAGGAGACAGACGTGGCCAAGGCAGGGTTGATCGGAGCCACCATGGTTTCAGACGCCTTCTTCCCTTTTCGTGACGGAGTTGAAGTGGCCATTAAAGAGGGGATTTCGGCAATCGTACATCCCGGGGGTTCATTAAGGGATTTCGCATCGATTCAGGCGTGCAATGAGGCATCCCCAAAGGTGACAATGGTATTTACCGGTCAGCGCGCGTTTAAGCATTAAGATATGTGGCTTTTAATAATATGTTTTTCGCTATTTCTATTTCAAAGGCTTAAAGAAACCAAGATAAGTTGCGGGTTACGGGTTGCGAGTTACGAGTTTCAAACATGCAACCCGTAACTCGTAACACGCAACTCATTGTTTCTCCCCTTAGAAGAGTACATCATCGTTTTAAATGTTAGACATGGAACTTTGTGATTCTCTAATCCAATTCGGTCCTATTTACGCCCTGCCGGTTGTTCATTACAAGATGGAATTTGCCGAGGCGGCCCGGCGTTCCTGTAAAACATTATCCCCCGATGCAATAGCCGTAGAACTTCCGGTCACACTCAGGTCATACATTGAGTCTGGAGTAAGAAGGCTTCCTGCTGTTTCCGTTATCTGCTATCAGACCAAAAAGGGGGATGTGATCTATCTTCCGATCGAACCTGCAGACCCCTTGTGCGAGGCGGTTCGCTGCGGCCTTGAGGCCGGCATTCCCGTCTTTTATATAGACCCGGACATTGATGAATACCCACAGTACCGTGAGCCTGTCCCGGATACCTATTCTGTGCATAGGTTGGGAGTGAAGACATATTACGATACATTTCGCCGCCTTGCCGACCCTGTTAAGGGGATTGAAGATAAAAGGCGGGAACTCGGCATGGCGTACGAGCTACAACAACTTGCCGGATTGTATAAGAAAATCTTTTTTGTCTGCGGGATGGCACATCTTGATGGCGTCAGGAACGCATTTGATACATCTCAAACCACTCCCCTTGGAAAGGTGAAGCGCCTTGGCATAGGGCTTTTTAACCTTCATCCTGAATCTCTTGGGGAAGTCCTGTCGGAATATCCGTTTCTTTCTGCTGTATACGAATATAGACGCGCGAGTTTGCCGGAAGTTCCGGATCAGACCCGTTGCACATTACGCAGAAGATACGGAGTCCTTGAGCTGCTTTCCGGAGGAAAGGAGAACATGACCGAAGAAGAGGTCATGGACGTCTCAGTCCGGCGAGTTGCTCGCAAAACAGGTATGGAACCTCTGGACCGGCAAAAAAATCATTATTACCTTTTCGAGGAGGCTGCCCGGCATTATCATCAGGAGACCGGCGAGTCGGTAGAACGATGGCAGAAGCGGGCATTCTTTCGCTTCACCCGGAATTACGCACTGTTAGAGGGGCGCCTCCTTCCCGATTTTTACCAGCTCATAACAGCAGCCCGGGGATGCGCTGACGATAATTTTTCCTACGCACTGTGGCGCCTTGGGTCATTTTATCCTTGGCAGCGTGAGGAATCGGAGCTTGCCACCATACGAATCAAAGGCGAAGATCTCTGGTTGAATACCCGAAAGATCAGGATAAGGCGCCGTATCCCCAGAATCAAGCGGCATCCTGTTTCTGTCCCCAAAAAAAGACGCCTAAAAGAACAAAGGGCCGGCGAATGGTTAGAGGGTTTTTCCGATCCAAGTATATGTTCGTATCCGGTTGAAGATATCGTAATTGAGGATTTTGGTAAATTTCTCAAGACAAAGGGCGGATTACTCCTTTCTGAAGAACATACCAAAACGCTCCCCTTTGAGACAACTATTCTGGACGGGATCGACATACGCGAGACAGTGCGCCACATGTATGAAGGGCGAATTTACGTAAAAGAATTTTCGCGGATAAAAGGCGGGGTCGGGTCTGTGCTGATAATCTATGATGAAGACAAGGAGAATAAAAGTTTTCCTTATACAATGACGTGGTTAGGAGAGCACGACCAGGAATCGGATATGGCATTTTATTCAACCAGTCCTTGGGACCATGTTGTGGGTCCAGGGATATGCCGATGTTCCTATGGCGGATTCCTTCTCAGTTATCCTCCACTTCGCATGGCAGACATCTGGACCGATCCGGATTATTACTTTGCCGGGACAAAGGCGGAAAAACTCCTCTTGGCCGGGCTTGAGTACAGCCAGGGAAAGTACGTAGTATATGTCGCGGCGGTTCCTCCGCGATCTTTTCTTAAGCAGATAGCTGCTCGGTGGGGAAAGCAGATAGTTTATATACCTATTGGACAGCTTTCCCCTATACGGCTTAAAAAGATCCGCGTGTTTCATGTCCTGATGGGAAAAGATAAGAGAGAAATGGCTCATGAGTATATTTGGTGATAACAATACAAACCCCCGTCCCATAGTTGCTATAACCATGGGAGACCCTGTAGGGATCGGGCCCGAGATTGTCGTGAAGGCGCTCTCAGAACCTACTTTATATGAAATCTGTCGCCCTCTCGTGCTGGGAGATGTGCGGATATTGGCCCACACTGCCGAATGGCTTGGTTCCAAAGTGCTATGTCATGATCTTGAAAAAAAGGGGGCAGGGATGTATAAATACGGCGCCATAGACGTATTGAACCTTTCCGATCTCAATCCTGAGACTCTCAATTATGGAGAACCAGCCCCTGCAACCGGGGCTGCAATGGTAAAATATATCACTGAAGCTATAGATATGGCTATGGAAGGGTCTGTAGGAGCGATTGCTACGGCCCCGATAAATAAACTCGCAATGCACACCGCTGGTTTTAACTTTGACGGTCATACAGAGATCCTCGCGCAGAGGACCGGCACAACCGATTATGTAATGATGCTCGCGGGAGAACGACTCCGCGTATCTCTGGTTACCATACACTGTGCCTTATCAGATGTCCCTGGCATACTCACGGCTGAAAATGTTTTGTCCACAATTAGAATTACAGAAGAGGCGCTCCGGGAAAGATTCAGGATCACTACTCCCCGGATTGCCGTGGCCGCCCTGAATCCCCATGCCGGTGAAGGGGGATTGTTCGGAGATGAAGAATCCCGGTTTATTTTTCCCGCGGTTCAAGCTGCTCGGGAAGCCGGCATGAATGTTACAGAACCGCTCCCTTCTGACACGCTTTTTTACTATGCCCAAAAAGGGGATTACGACGCGGTGGTTTGCATGTATCACGACCAGGGGCTGATTCCATTCAAGATGGTCCATTTTTCTGATGGAGTAAACCTGACCCTCGGTCTTCCAATTATACGGACCTCCGTGGACCACGGGACAGCGTATAACATAGCTGGAAAAGGAGAAGCCGACCCCCGGAGCCTTATCGCGGCGGTCAGGATGGCCGCAGAACATGGGATATTGCAAAGTGGGTAAGTCCCCAAAAAAAACATGGCACATTCAGCGACCCGATCCAAATCACGTGGATATGTTGGCCCGTTCCTGCGACTGTCATCCGATTGTAGCGGGTATTCTGATCAATCGCGGCATTACAGATCCAAAAGAAGCTATAGACTTCCTTAATCCTTCGCTTACCAATATCCGCTCTCCGTTTTTGATGAAGAATATGGCAAAGACCGTTGAACGGATCATCACGGCTGTTGAAAAACAGGAAAAGATCTTAATCTTCGGGGACTATGATGTAGACGGGGTCACCGGAACTACTCTCTTGCTGGAGTTTCTTTTAACCGTGGGAGCGGATGTATCCTTTTATCTTCCCGACCGTTTCCGCGAAGGGTATGGACTGAACAGGGACTACATACTCCAAACGGCTGTTCAGGGCGATGTCCGGTTAATTATTACTGTTGATTGCGGGATCAACAGTGTTGAAGCAGTTGAGGCGGCAAATGACCACAACATAGACGTGATTGTCACCGACCATCATGAGATACCGGAAGCGCTTCCGGAGGCCTTTGCCATCCTCAATCCCAA
>JAUWMN010000065.1 GCA_030613165.1 Desulfobacterales bacterium | reverse complement strand
GTCACCCTTTACGGAACAATGATCATTTCTCTAAGGATGTCGATTGCTCGACACCTCCAGCAACCAACCCGAGAGCTTTGGGCGGGCCGCCCTCAAACGCTCTCCTATTTGGTCTTGCTCCGGGTGGGGTTTACCAAGCTTCCCCAGTCGCCTGGAGAACTGGTGCGCTCTTACCGCACCCTTTCACCCTTACCCCATAAGTTAGACACACTAACTTACAGGGCGGTTTCCTTTCTGTGGCACTTTCCTTCGCGTCACCACGACTCCGTGTTACGGAGCACCCTGCCCTGTGGAGCTCGGACTTTCCTCCAGCATTCTCTATCTCAAAAACGCCAGCGATCATTTGGGCTACTCTGACAACTCTTCTTCCTTTTTATAATACATTATACGCTTACAGTGCGGACAAAGTCTTGTGGAATCGAACTTTTGTAATTCATTATACATCTGCGCCGGTATATTCATATTGCAACCAAAGCAGACAGCATTCGTAACACGAGCAATTGCCAGCGTTTTGCCACGTTCTTGTATCTGATTGTATTTTTTAACAAGCTTTTGATCGATCCTCCCGATCAATTGGTTCCGACTTTCCGTTATGGAGGCTAAGTTCCGCTCATCCTGTTGGATCTCTTCTTCAATCTCTTTTTTTTGTATTTCTAAGTCATCTTTACGCCCGGCCATCTCTCTTTTCTGTTCAGCACGCACAGCATCGGCCTTTTCAATATCTTCCATGCATAGCAATATCCTGTCTTCAATCTTTCTATTGGCCTTCTCGATAGCGGCTATCTCTTTTAATGCAGCCTTATACTCTTTATTCGATTTGATATTCATCAGGTTTTCTTTACTTTTTACAATCCTCGACTCACTTTCTTTCAATTCGAGTTCATAACTACGTCTCTCTTTTTCAAGCTTATCCAATTTGGCCGCCTCATCTTTTACTTTTTCCTCAAATGCATTAAATCCAGCCTGCACTTTTTCGATTTTTAGCGGCATCTTGTTTATATTTTTGCGCAGTTGGTCTATTTTAATGTCAATATCCTGTAGTTCTGCCAATAACTGAAATTGTTTTTCCAAAAAAAACCTCCGTTAAATAATAGTAAAAGGATCCCTCTCCTTAGTATAAGGCGCCACTTTCAGGTCCCAACCCCTCTCTAAAGAAGTCTTCTCCAAAATTGTAGCAAGCGCGGCCACGATCAGATGCTCTGAATAAAAATGTCCAATGTCGATGAGCGTCTTGCCCACAATCTCTGCAGTCCGACCGTCATGATAATGAAGGTCTCCACTCACATAAGTATCCGCGCCGCAAGCCAAAAAATCTTCTAAAAGGCTCGATCCACTCCCACAACAGATACATACACGCTCTATAATAGTATCCAGCTTCCCGACAACCTTTATACTTTCTAATTGAAGTTCTTGTTTAACCCTTTCAATAAATTTTCCCAAGCCTACCGGCTCGTCAAGATCGCCTACACGTCCTAACCCCACATCAGCGTTGGGGAAAGAGTCAGACTGTACAGGCTTTAACACTTTGACATTGCAAAGATTTAGTCTATTAGACATAATATCATTGATACCACCGGCACAACTGTCCAGGTTGGTATGAGCAGCATAGATCGCCAACCCGTTTTTAACCGCTTCCCCTATGATATTGCCGGGATATAGATCAAGATTCACGCTTGTGACAGGATGAAAAATAAGTGGATGATGTGTAATCAGTAAATCAGCCCCTTGCGCGCAGGCGGATGAAACTACGGTGGGTGTGGGGTCAAGAGCAATGATCACTTTATTTACCGGCTGGTTAAGACTCCCTACTTGAAGACCTACATTATCCCATGACTCGGCAAGAGAACCGGGGGCCAGTTCTTCCATAACATCGACCAAATCTGATACTGTAATACTCATCTTAGACCTGTTCACTCATTACAAACTACTTCAAAGGTCTCGAATGATCGGACATATCGAAGACCTTTTGCGAAATCATAAAACGTAAAAAGGTGCGGCTAAGTAGGCCGCACCTTTTCCCCATTAAAAGGCCCGCTTCTAAGGTGGGCCACGCTGCCTGAATGGTTTTTATTATCCGACCTCTCAACATCCGCAATATAAGGGATGGGCCCACCTGGGTTCGAACCAGGGACCTACCGGTTATGAGCCGGTGGCTCTTCCAGCTGAGCTATGGGCCCAAGATCTATCGCCTGATACTGCTTTAAAAGTCTTCAATCTTTAATCAGCAAAACCTTTTTTGTCAAGGGAAATAGCCGTCAAGAGACCTGTGCATAACTGCCATTTTTCCGTGATGCGGCGTCAGGCTTCAAATATTAATCCTCAAAATACCTAATGTATTCCTCCGGTTAAGATTTTCGCCTTCCTTGCCTGACAAAAAAATGTCGCGTTGTGCAAAGGTCTCGTAAAGTCATATGAGGAGACTATTATTGTGATTCAACGAAGCTCTTTAATTTACCGCTTCTTGTAGGATGGCGCAACTTTCTCAGAGCCTTTGCCTCAATCTGGCGAATACGTTCTCTTGTAACCGCAAAATCCTTCCCTACTTCCTCCAAAGTATGGTCTGCCTTCTCACCGATACCAAATCGCATTCGAAGGACCTTTTCTTCACGCGGGGTAAGCGTGGCAAGAACCTTGCGTGTCTGATCACCAAGACTCATGCCCACAGCAGCCTCAGCCGGAGAAACAAACTTTTTGTCTTCTATAAAATCCCCAAGATAGCTATCCTCTTCCTCTCCAATAGGTGTTTCCAGGGAAATCGGCTCCTTTGCAATTTTTAAAACTTTTCGAACCTTATCCAACGGAAATTCCATCTTCTCGGCAATCTCTTCAGGTACCGGCTCCCGTCCCAGCTCCTGAACCAAGTATCTTGACGTACGAATCAATTTATTAATCGTCTCTATCATATGTACTGGTATTCTTATGGTTCTGGCCTGATCCGCAATAGCCCGAGTAATGGCCTGACGAATCCACCATGTCGCATAAGTGCTGAACTTATAGCCCCGACGGTATTCAAATTTATCCACAGCTTTCATCAGGCCTATGTTCCCCTCCTGAATCAGGTCAAGGAATTGAAGCCCCCTGTTCGTATACTTCTTCGCTATACTTACCACCAATCTCAGGTTCGCTTGAATTAATTCGCTTTTTGCGACCTTCGACTTATGCTCGGCCTTGACAATCCGTGAAAGAAGTCGCTTGATGGACTGATTGGTCATTTTAAATTCTGAATCTTTTCCACTGATTTTCTGTTCCGACGTAATCACCTGGTCTACTAAACGATTAAGTTCTTTTTTATCCAGACCGCTTCTTGCAGAAAGCCATTTTCTCAATTTAGATCGGCTACTACTATGACTACGCATATCAAACAATGTTACATCAGCTTTTGCCGCGGCACGTGCGACCTCTTTCTCTAAACCATCAAAAACTGCTATATATTCCTCAAATTCTTTCACAATGCCATTGATAAAGCTCCCGGCCAACCTCCAATCTTTAATAAGACCAAAGATTTTTCTATTTCTACGGTTCACTTTTCGCCGTATCTTACGACGTTCTTCATTGTCCATAGAAGACGTAACCAAGATTTCGCGATAACTCTCAACTTCATCAGCTATTTTTCTTGTCTGATCAATTATTCCTACAATCTTCTCCGTATGCTCAGATTCTTCAATATAGACAGCATCCGCATCGTCAATATCTCGCAGCACATCTCTAAGGCGTACATTGCCGGCCCTAAGACCATCTCCCAGCCCAATAATGCTCCTAAGCCCTATGGTTGACTCCGTCAGAGCCTTTAATATATCCTGTTCGCCTGCCTCAATCCTTTTTGCGATCTCCACTTCACCTTCTCTACTCAGGAGAGAAACCAAACCCATCTCCTTAAAATACATCTTTACAGGATCTGTAACCTTGGTAGGTATCTCCGGACTCAGCCGTTTTACTACCTCTTTAACCTTTTTTTCCGATTCGAGCTGATTGTTGGTCGGCGGCTTACTGGCGGCGTCTACGAGTTCGATGTCAAGCTCGTCAAACATCATAATCATTGCGTCAACTTGACCTGATGACACAACATCATCCGGCAAAGCTTCGTTGAGCTCTTCATAGGTTAGATACCCACGTTTTTTTCCAACAGAAATAAGTCTTTTTATCTCTTTGTTATCGGGACTTTTCATATTGAAAACATTCCTCCCAATCTCGTCTATTGATGATTTTTTAAAAAGTCTTTTATAATTTTATGGGGTTTCGAGAAAACTGAGACTTATAATTCTTTTCCTTTTCCAACAAAAGACTTATTAATAGCTTCTGATCGTTGGCCTTTTGGGCTTCTTTGATCTTTTGTGACAACATCTTGCCCTTTCTTTTCTTCACACCATGCCTAAACTGCTCTATTCTTTTAAAGCATTTCTCTCGATCCCATATCTGTTCATCCAAAAACAGCGAGGACATCAATGACTTATGCTCAGGATCATCAATGCGGGCAATAATGTCTGAAATTATAACCTCTCCCCTATCCTGAAATAGTTGAAGAATAAGCTGTCCTATCCTTTCAAGAGCGGAAATTTCAAAGTCCTCAACAATTTTTTCTTTTATTATATAAGGCAAAACAGGAGGGAACTGCGCCATCATCTGGAGCATCCCCTTTTCTATCTTGTGGTCCGCAAAAATTTCTATTCTCTGATCCCCCGCGCCTTTGTTTTTATAATCCCTACTTGTTGCCTTTCTAACCTGTTCCAAAATAACAGATTCTTCAATATTGAGCCGTTCTGCAAGTTCCCTGACATAAAGCGCTCGTTTTACCCCATCTGTCAAAGTAGCAATAGATATCTTTAAGTCGTTTACTATCCGTGCCTTCCCTTCTATAGAAAGACCATGCTTAGCAATAAAATATAACATCAAAAAAGAGATGGCCCCAAGAGATTTTTCGGATAGTTTCAAAAACTCCTCTCGTCCGCGCTCAAAAACAAATGTATCAGGATCATGACCATCCGGCAGAATCAGGATGCGCACGTCCATTTTTTCTTCCGCAAACAGTGGAAGACTCCGTTGCGCGGCTTTCGTCCCTGCATCATCCGAATCAAAAACCAAAACTGCTGTGCCAGCATAACCCTTTAAAATTCTAATATGTTCCCGGGTCAACGCGGTGCCTAGAGTCGCGACGACGTTATGAATACCATGACAATTGAGCGCAAGAAGGTCAAAATATCCCTCTACTACAAATGCGGAATCAGTCGCTCGACAGAATGATTTAGCATTATGTATACCATAAAGTGATCTGCTTTTATTATAGACCCGGGTATCGGGAGAATTCAGATACTTAGGAAGGCTCTTATCAAGCACGCGCCCCCCAAACCCTATGATATTTTGACGTACATCTAATATAGGGAATATAATACGTTCACGAAAACGATCGTAATACCCTCCCTTTTTTTTGACAATTAACCCGGCTTTTTCAACAAGACTTAGATGGGTCTTTTTCGCGGAAAAAAATTGAACCAGGCTATTCCAGCTCCCATCAGCATAGCCGACTATAAAACGGTCGATTATTTCGCGCGACATCTCCCTTTTCTTTAAGTATTCCCGTGCTTCTTGACTCTCTGGGGCACGCAGCAGAGTCTTATGAAAATATTCGCAAGCCAACCGATTGATATTTAAAATATTCTCCCGTTCCTCGAATTTTCTCCTCTCCTCCGGAGACATCCGTTTTGTCGGAATAACGATACCGTACCTTTTAGCTAAATCCCGAACTGCCTCTGGAAAGCTTACGTTATGGTACCGCGTCAAGAAGCTGAAGACATTGCCCCCAAATCCGCATCCGAAACAATGGAAGATCTGTTTCTCTTCACTTACAGTAAATGAAGGGGTCTTTTCGGAATGAAACGGACATAAAGCGCTATAGTTTCTTCCAACTTTCTTCAGCGATACATACTCTGATATAACATCAACGATGCTGGCAGCATGCAACACTTCAGCGATTGTGTCTTCCGGAATAAGCCCGTTCAAAAGTAAGACCTCGCTTACGTTGAGAGTTGTCGCTTAACAACCGCGTTCACCAGGTTGCCATCTGCCTTCCCGGAAAGCTGAGCCATAACCGTTTTCATGACCCGCCCCATATCTTTCATATTAACGGCCCCCAATTCTTTGATAACAGAGGTCACCTTTTCATCAATGGCGTCCTCGGAGAGCTGTTCCGGCATATAGGCCATCAACACGACAAGCTCTGCTTCTTCCTTTTTGACTAAATCATCCCTTCCAGAAGCTGCAAATTGTTGGATGGAGTCTTTGCGTTGCTTGATCTGTTTATTAATCAATTGCATCACATCAGAATCACTCGGTGTTCCTCGAAGTTCAATTTCCTTGTTTTTGACCGCTGCAAGGACCATGCGAAGAGTGGACAATGTTGTGGTGTCTTTGGCCTTCAAAGCGGATTGCATCGCGCTCTGGATCTCTTCTTTTAATGACATGTACGCTCCATAAAAATAGTTTTTGCAAACTTTAAATATAGAGTTTAATTCAAAATAAATCAAGCAAAAAAATATACCATTTTACACAGAGGAAATGCGGGAGGTTGTTTTTAATTTGAGAGATTCTTTCAGGTTAAGGGTCCCTGAATATAACGCCCGGCCGACTATAACCCCTATTACACCTGATGATTTTAAAGGAAGGAGTTGTTTGATATCATCAATATTCGAAACACCGCCTGAGGCTATAATCGGAATGGAGACAGCTTCCGCGAGACGCTCTGTTTCCTTGATATTCGTCCCTGTCTGCATCCCATCACGGTGTATGTCTGTAAAAATAATCGCGGCAAGTCCGCATCCTTCAAAGCGTCGCGCGAGATCAACACTTCTTATTTTAGTGGTCTCAGTCCAGCCTTCTATAGCCACAAATCCGTCACGCGCATCAATTCCTACAATAATTTGTCCTGGGAACAGACGTAAAGATTCATATACCAAATCAGGGTTGCGTAGCGCCTCCGTCCCTAAAATAACACGGCTGATGCCCATATCAAGATACATCTTTATGGTATCAATGTCTCGAATACCACCACCAAGTTGCACAGGCGCCTTCACCCGGTCAACAATCTTCTGAATAGCCTCAACATTCCGGGGTGTTTTTCGAAATGCCCCGTCTAAGTCTATTACGTGGAGCAATTCCGCCCCCTCTTCTTCCCACTTCAATGCCATACGCGACGGATCATTAGAAAATACGGTTTCGTCCTCTTCGCGCCCCTGCAGAAGTCGGACACATCGACCCCCTTTTATGTCAACCGCTGGTATTATGAGCATTGCTTACCTTCCAACTTTCGAAATAGCTATTTAGCCACGAATGAACACGAATTTACACAAATAAGACAAAATCACTCTATGATGTTTCCCCGGCTTGCACTTGAAAGCATTTTGCCTTGAATCTTAAATCCACGCTTTTGCCATATATTATATTCGAGCTCATTTGTGTCAATTCGTGGCTAAATATGTATCTTTTAACCTTACTTTGTCGGGAACGTCTCCAATACTTCCGCCAGCCCCGCACCTGCAAGTTCATCGGCTGTCAACCATTTCCCCCCTCGCTTAATAAAGGAAAATATGTTGAGACAATCTTCGCTCAAAGA
>JAUWMN010000101.1 GCA_030613165.1 Desulfobacterales bacterium | reverse complement strand
CGAGGCGGTTGCAAAATAGCCGTACTTGTCTATTAGGTGAAAGAACTACCACTTTTACCTATATTTGACAAGCTTACTCGCAGTCTCCTCAACGGACCTTCAAAAGCGCTTGAAATATATTTTTACCTGTGATAAATATACTTTTTTCTATGAGGCTGTCCGAGAATTATGTCCGTAACGAAAAAGAATGAGAGCGAGACAAAATTTTTGCAAATTTGAGGAGAATAGCAGGCCTATTTGACGAAAACTTGCGGAAATTTGGGCCGTTTCTCACGCTTTTGCAGTAGGATCAGAATTCTCGGACAGCCTCATAGTTATTGCTGTGGTGGGTGTAGCTCAGTTGGTAGAGCACCGGGTTGTGGCCTCGGTGGCCGAGGGTTCAAGTCCCTTCACTCACCCCATTCCTTTCCTTCACGCGCCCGTAGCTCAGTTGGATAGAGCGCCGGACTTCGAATCCGTAGGTCGCCCGTTCGAGTCGGGCCGGGCGTACCAGTACAATCAAACCGCTACAAATTCAACGTCCGAATCATCATAAATTCCATAAACTTTTTTTGACGGATACACTAAGATATGATAAAATTTTTATTATATTAGTTGCAGACAAGATCTTTAAACCCCGAAATACTCCCCCCACTTTTGCTCTTTATCGCAGCAGGAGGTCTAAGCATGTTTCGTACACAGCATAAGACAATGTGGCTGCTGGTAATTATTGCCATAAATACCCTGATCTTTTTCGGCTGCGACTATGGCCCTGAGCGGCAAGAGATCGATCTGAAAGATACAGCAACCGAAGCTGAGATCAGAGAATATGCCGTAGCAGGAAACATGGATATACTCAGATTCGGATTTGACCTGCGCGCTTCACCACAGGAGGATGCCAGGCAGTATCTGCCGTTCCTGCGTTACCTGGAAAAAGCGACCGGCTATAAATTCGATCTGCGCTTCACCCCCAAGGGCGGTGACATTATGGATGATCTGGGACAAGACGTAGTCCAGTTCGCGGCAATTGGAGCGGGGAGTTATATAGAGGCACGGGCACGATACGAAGTCATTCCTTTAGCCCGCGGGCTGAACATCGAGGGGAAGGCTGGGTATCAGTCCGTCATCTTCACGGCCCCGAAAAGCCGCATAAAAAAAATCGGAGACCTTCGCGGCAAGCAATTTGCGTTCGGTGGTATCACCTCGACTCAGGGCCACATAATCCCGAGGATTATGCTTGCCGAATCCGGCCTTACACTTAATGATTTCTCTTCCTACGAATATACCGGTTCTCATCGCAACTGCGCCAACGCCGTGACTGCGGGACGTTTTGACGCAGGCGGGATGCAGGACATTATGGGCAAAGACATGGAAGCCGCCGGTCTGCTCCGTATAATCAAAATCTCTAAGTATTATCCTTCCAGCTGTATCGCGGCCAACCAGGACGTGCCTGCCGAAAAATTAGCCCAGATCAAACAGGCGCTCCTTGACTTTGATCCACAGGGACGTCATGCCGCCGGGCTTTACCACTGGGAGAAGACAGAAATGGCGAACGGTTTTTGTGAGGCAAAAGATGAAGAGTATGCAGAGCTTCGAAACTGGATGCGGCAATTCGGACTTTTGCCTGAAAGACAGGGAGCAACAGAATGAAACTACATGTTAAGGTCACACTGTTGGTTATCTTGCTTATCTTGGGCACTGCCTCCCTGTCGGTAATCTTTGTATCGCAAACCATGCATGAAGCCACGGTTGAAAAACTCGAAAAACAGGCTGTTTTAATCGGGGCAACCATGGCGGAACATATCACCCACAGTGTCATCAACAGGGAGAAGGTGGCTGTCCGTGAGGCGCTGGAACTCTTTAAAGGACGTATGGAGGATGCGGTATATGTCTACATTGTTGACTTTGGCGGCCAGGTCTTTGGTCATACATTTGAACCGGGATTGCCAAGAGTATTCCTTGAACATAAGCCTGCGGAAAGAATCACGACCGGTGGCATCAAAAGATATTCCATAAGAGGCGAAAAAATTCTCGATGTGTACTATCCACTCATACCGGGCATGAGGGCCCATCTCCATATAGGCATGAGGGAGCGCGACCCGTTTGCCGATATTATGATACTCCGAATCTTTAATGTGGCTGCTGTTATCATATTGCTTGGCTCCCTGCTGGCCATTCTCCTGAGCCGCCGCATCACCCGGCCGCTGAGCAATCTTGCGAATTCACTCCGCGCTTTCGGCAAGGGAAAGAGTGAAAAAGAGATTGAATACCTCGGTGGCGCCCAGGAAGTAGCCGAACTAACGGACTCCTTCAACAAGATGATTGTCGATAAAAAGCGGACTGAGGAAGAGCTGACAAAATCCGAACAGGAGAAAACAGCTATTATAGAAGCGTTGAACGCCGCGTCTGAGTCAATATCATATCAAGACACGAATATGAGGATATTATGGGCAAATGCAGCCGCAGGCGAGTCAGTTGGTGCAATCTCTAAGCAATTAGTTGGACGTTATTGCTATGAAATATGGTATCACAGTAGTGAACCGTGCGTAGGCTGCCCTGCCGAGAAAGCTCTGAAGACAGGCCAACCACATGAGGTTGAAATGACCGATCCCGGTGGGCGGATATGGTTACACCGTGGAGCTCCTGTTCGAAGCACAAAGGGTGATATGGTCGGTGTTATTGCAACCACGATGGATATCACAGAACGCAAGCGGGCAGAAGAAGAGCTAAAGAAATATACCAACGATTTGGAAGAAGCACGAAACAATTTGGAACAAAAGGTCCAAGAGAGAACAAGAGAGCTCAAAGAGGCTCATGAGTCGCTGGTTCGCAAAGAAAGGCTCGCAGTACTGGGACAGTTGTCAAGCGGTGTGGGGCATGAGCTTCGCAACCCTCTTGGGGTCATAAAGAACGCCTGCTACTTTCTAAATATGAAGATGGAGACTATCCAGGATGAGGCGGTCAAAGATAACATAACAATAATGAACCGGGAGATAAATACCGCCAATAAGATCATCACAGACCTATTGGATTTTGCTCGGATCAAGGAGCCCATGCGCCAGGACACCGACATTAATCAATTAGTCACAGAGACTTTATCGAAATCGCAAATACCTGATAATATCACAGTAAGCTCAAACTTTACCGAAGACATGGCCACTGTCTCTATCGACCCCATCCAGGTAGGTCAGATATTTCTAAACCTGATCGAAAACGCCGTGCATGCAATAGGAGGAAGCGGAAACCTCAAGATATCCACAAGGGTAACGGACGGAACCACGGAGGTCACCTTTGCCGACGATGGCTGCGGCATCCCCAAGGAGAACCTGGATAAGATAATCGAGCCCCTCTTTACCACCAAAGCCAAGGGGATAGGCCTGGGGCTTTCGGTATCAAAGAGCCTTGCCAAGGCAAACGGGGCGAGTGTTTTGGTGGAGAGCGAGGAGGGGAAAGGAAGTAGGTTTGTAGTTAGGTTTGAGAAGGAAGAAGTTTAACTGCTTAGGGTTCAGGGGTTCAGGGGTTCACGGTTCAAGGGTTCAGGGTTGCTCGCCTTGCTCTCTTCACATTTACAAGGCAGCATAGAGTTTTCTCTAAACCCTGTTGCAAGAACGCTACGAATTCCGCATTCGTATAGTCTCTCTTTCATCAGTTTAACCGTGAACCTTGAACCTAACAAACCTGAGCAGTTACGTCATTTTAAACTTATAACGTAATGGGGCACAGACAACATGATAGAGGCGCAAAAAAAACGCTCAATACAAGACTCCCCCACTATCCTAATCATCGATGACGACCCTGGGACTTGTGAGACCCTGACCTACATACTGAAGGGAAAAGAGTACCTCCCATCTTCCTTCAGCAATGGCAAGGATGCCATTAAGGCTGTCCAGGACGGGTTCGTTAACCTGGCCCTGATAGATCTGAAGCTACCTGACATGCCGGGCATCGATGTGTTGGCAAAGATTAAGGAATTGTCACCGGATACCGAATCTGTAATTATCACTGCTTATGCATCACTCGATACCGCAGTCCAGGCAATGCATGACGCGGCCTTCAGCTATGTGACCAAACCTATTGACATGGAATACCTCCTGGTCATTATTGCCAAAGCCTTGGAAAAACAAAAATTACAAATAGAACACAAACAACTGCAGGCCCAACTCATTCAGGCCCAAAAGATGGAGGCCATCGGTACCCTGGCCGGAGGGATCGCCCACGATTTTAACAACATATTGGCGGTTATTCAGGGTAATGCGCAGTTGATATCTATGGACCTTGATCCTGTAAATCCCCATTATGAATTAGTGAAAGAAATTGAGAATCGGGTCAAAGCAGGCGCTAATCTTACAAAACAGCTTCTTGGTTTTGCAAGGGGCGGCACATATGAGGTAAGGCCGATTGAGTTAAATACGGTGGTTAGAGAAAGCTCTACAACGTTTGGCAGGGCAAAAAAAGAGATTACCATCCATCGAAAGCTCCAGGAAGACTTGCCTCCAATTGAAGCGGACACAGGACAGATCGAGCAGGTATTAATGAATCTCTATGTAAATACCGCATATGCAATGCCGTCCGGCGGAGATCTATATCTGGAAACACGTGTTGTCGCCAATAAAGACACCCAAGACAAACCTTTTAGTGTTGAGCCGGGCAACCATGTGCTACTCTCTGTTGCAGATACCGGTGTAGGCATGGATAAGGAGACGCGGGAACGGATCTTTGACCCGTTCTTTACCACCCGGAAGATGGGACGGGGCACCGGCCTGGGGTTGGCTTCTGTATACGGCATCATCAAAGCCCACAAAGGATATATTGAAGTAGAGTCTGAGAAGGGCCGTGGGACTACCTTTAAGATCTACTTCCCCGTATCTGAAAAGGAAGTTGCGAAACCTGCAAAAATCGCTGATAAGGTGATCAAGGGCACAGAGACAATACTTTTGGTAGACGATGAAGCGCCGGTATTAAAAGTAGGCGCGAGGGTCTTGAGTACGTTGGGTTACACCGTACTCGAGGCCAAAAGCGGACAAGAGGCAGTGGATATCTATAAAACCAATAAGAATAAAATTGACCTGGTTATACTGGACATGATCATGCCTGACATGGGTGGCGGCAAGGTCTATGACCTGCTGAAGGGGATCAATCCGGACATAAAAGTCCTTCTTTGCAGCGGCTACAGCATTGATGGGCGATCAACTGAGATATTGGAACATGGCTGTAACGGCTTTATCCAGAAGCCGTTTGATGTGAAAAATCTGTCTGGGATAATAAGGGAGATTTTGGAGGAAGGGAAAACATGACACAGAATCCAGCAAACCCGGTCAGTATCCTGATAGTTGATGACGACGACGGGATGACACAAACCCTGAACTATATCCTCACGGAAAAAGGCTATGAAGTGGAAACAGCCAAAGACGGCTTTAGCGCTATAGCGCGGGTTAAAGAAAGATTATTTGATATTGTCTTAACAGACATCAGAATGCCGGGCATGGATGGCGTGCAGCTCTTGAGCGAGGTCAAAAAAATATCTTCTCAAACCACCACACTGATGATGACCGCCTATGCCGTGCCCGATCTGGTCGATCAGGCAGAGAAAGAAGGAGCGCTGGCTGTTTTTCCCAAGCCCTTGGACCTGGATAATTTAATCGTCTCTATCAAGGAACTTACCAATAAAAAACCGATATTGATTCTGGACGATGATGTCGATTTTTGCAAGTCGCTTCAAAGCTTACTTAATGACAAGGGTTATAACACCACCTTTACCACCGAAGTCGATGAAGCCATCAACCTTGTATCGGAAGCCGCATACAACATCATATTCCTGGACATGAAGCTAAACGGAACAACCGGCCTGGAGGCCTTAATCGCCATAAAGAAAGTTGATCCCAGCGCAATCGTAGCGCTCATAACAGCCTACCGAAATGAGATGGCGGGATTGGTTGCAGAATCTCTCAAAAGGAGCGCTTACACCTGCCTTTACAAGCCGTTGGATATAGACGAGCTTCTGGGATTATTGAAAGAGATAGAGAGGAAAAGGTTACAGGGGATATTGGGAGGTGCGAGAAAGTTTAAAGTTTGAAGTTTAAAGTGCCTAAAGTTATGGAGTGCGCTTTCAGCGCAGTCATCTATAGAAGATGGATAATAGAGAGTTCTCAGAAAAGCTTGAAAAGCGAACCAGAAAATTTGCTGTAAGAATAATCCAGAAAAAGGATATAAAATTGACACTCTACCTTTTCAGCCGTCGTAGCCAGGGCTACTATGGCGAAGTCGGCAACTTTAGGCACTTTACACTTATTAGTGCAATGGGGCACAGACAACATGGCAAAAAATCCAAACAAATCCGCAATACAAGAATCAGCTACTATCCTAATCATCGATGACGACTCTGGAACATGTCAGACCTTGAACCATATCCTGATGGAAAAAGGGTATCTCCCCACTTCCGTCAGCAATGGCAAGGATGCCATTAAGGCTGTCCAGGACGGGTTCGTTAACCTGGC
>JAUWMN010000198.1 GCA_030613165.1 Desulfobacterales bacterium | reverse complement strand
CAAGAGCCCTTCCAAAGGCTATCAGCTGCCGCTCACCACTCGACAGGGTGCGCCCCCCTTCCATCAGCACCGTATCAAGACCGTTAGGGAGGGCTCGTATTAACCGGCTAATATTAGAAGCAGCAACAATTTCCTCCAGGTGTGCCGAAGTCATATGCGGATTCCCTTCGGTAATATTGTTTCTAATAGTGTCGGCAAACAGAAACACATCCTGGGTAATCAATGCTACACGCTCCCGAAGCACGGCCTTCGGGATCCGGCGAAGGTCAACCCCGCCGATACTGATCGTTCCCTCGGTCGGATCGTAAAATCGTTCGAGAAGATGGATAAGGGTCGATTTTCCCGCTCCGGTCGGTCCCACAATTGCGACTGGCTCACCAGGCCGCACGGAAAATGTAATATTCTTGAGAACCGGCGCTCCGCCCACATAGGAAAACGAGACGTTCTCAAAGGAGATTGTGCCCATAGGGCTCTCAACGCTGGCAGGACTTACAGGCTCGGGAATCTCATCCAGCGTGTCAAAGAGGAGAAAAATTCGTTCCGAGGAGGCCATTGCAGACTGCATCATATTGTATTTTTCAGCAATATCACGAATAGGCCTGAAAAACATTTTCATGTAAGATATGAATGCCACAAGAGCCCCCAGGCTAAGGTCCTGGGCAAGCACACGCGCCCCGCCATACCATATAATCAAGGCTGTGGTGACGGTGCCCAATAGTTCAATAACCGGCATGAATACCGCGAATATATCGACCTGCCGCATTTCGGTCAAATAGTTTTGGTGGTTGAGCCTGCTAAAGCGCTTATAATTTTTCATCTCCTGCAGAAACAATTGGATGACGTTGATACCATCGATCGTTTCCTGAAGCCGTGTATTGATCTGCGCTATCTTAACTCGAAGTTCTCGAAAAACGTCTCGCGCCAAGCGGCTGAAGTATGAAGTAGTTAAAAAAATAAGAGGGAGCATCAGAAAACAGATCAACGCAAGTTGCCAGTGAATGACAAGCAGCGCTGTGATGATTCCGATCAGCATGAAGATATCTTTGAAAAAGACCGTGATAATCGATGTCAATAGTTCATGAAGGTTTTGAACATCGTTGGTAACGCGGGTGACCAGGCGGCCGACCGGATTCTTGGTAAAGAACTCCACGGAACGACGTTGAAGATGGTTAAACAGGCTTATCCTCAGATCATGGATAATGGATTGACCGGCGTATTCCATCATGATTACATGGCCGAAGCTGAAAATGAAATGGCACACAATAATAGCGACGAATATCAGGGCAATCCGGGCGACGCCGGCATAATCCCTGCCTCGAAGCTCTGCCAGGTCGGTTTTGCTCAGTTTGGAAAGCTCCTGATAAGGGATTTGCGCAAACGGCTCGCGGATTTCAAAAACCGATGGGTATTGCTTAACTACTTTTTCAACCTCCGGGAGGCGCATATCAACCACATAAAAGCGCTGTTGTTTTTCAGCTTCCACCCCCTCCTTAGGAATGTCCTGAACAATGTACCGATCAATCGCTATTTTGGTCAAATATGGAAGGGTGAGGTCCAGGGCAGTGATAGCTGTTGTCAAAACGATGGAAAGCAAAAAGAGGCGCCGGTAGGAAGAAATATATGTAAAGAGTCTTTTCAGCAATCCTACATCGTATGGCTTGCCAAGTTGATCCTCTTCAAAATATCCGTAGTTAATTCTCATATTCCAACTCTTCTTCTATCTCCTGCCAGCGATACATATTGCTGTAAAATCCTTCCCGGCTCATCAGTTCTTCATGGATTCCGGAGTCAGTGATTCGACCCTCTTCAAGTACGATAATCAAATCAGCATGGCGAACGTGGTTTAGTCTATGAGAGACCATTACTGTTGTCAGTTTTGGAGAAAGATTCCTTATAGAGGCAAGAATGGCCGCGGCAGTATCAGTATCCACCTGGCTCAGGGAGTCATCGAGGATCATAATAGGCGCTGACACAAGAAAAGCCCTTGCCAGGGCAAGACGCTGCCGTTGTCCGCCTGAAAGCGTAACCCCTTTTTCGCCGATTAGTGTGTCAAATTGATCAGTGAACCCCATAATAGTTTCATAAAAGCCGGCTGCTCGAGCAGCTTTTATAATCTCTTCCTCTGAAGCATCGTCTCTGCCGAAACAGAGGTTCTCACGGACGGTTCCGGAAAAAAGAAAGGCATCCTGCGGGACTACTACTGTGTGGGATCGGAGTGTATGAAGCGATATCTTGCGCACATCAATTCCGTCGATCAGGATACGCCCGCTCGTTGTGTCTACAAGTCTCGGGATAAGGTGACAAAGCGTGGTCTTACCGCTCCCCGTGGGTCCCACCACTCCGAGAGTCCGGCCTGATTCCAGTGAAAAGGCAATGTTGGAAAGTACGTACGGCGTATCCTGATTATACCTGAAACTTACCTCATCAAAGACTATATCTCCCTTAAGGGTTTCAGCAGTGCAAGGTTCTTCGGGGCTTTGGATATCAGGCTTTGTTTCAAGAACTGCGTTTATCCTATCTAAAGACGCCGCCCCCCGTTGTATCAGATTTACGACCCATCCCATAGCCATCATGGGCCATGTGAGAAGGCCAAGGTAACTTATGAAGGCAACGAAATCACCAGGCGTAATGGTAAGGGTGATAGTCTGCCGCCCTCCCAGATAGAGCACTATGGCCACACTCATACTGGAAAAAAACATCATGCCCGGAGAAATAAAGCCGGTAAGCCTGACCAGCCGCAGATTTTTTGCCAGATAGTCTCTCGAGACATCAGAAAGTCTCTTCGCTTTCATCGCCTCTCGATTATACGCCTTAATTACGCGGATGCCGGCGAAACATTCTCGTGCTACCTCGGTCATATCAGAAAATGAGGCCTGCACCTCTTTGTATCGACTGTGCATCCTCCGGCTCAAAACCCGGGTAAAGAAAACAATTATCGGCATGGGCAGGAGCGCAAAGAGCGTCAGTGTAACATTGATGTAGAGCATAAATCCTATAGTGGCGATACCCAAGACCACGGCGTCCATGAGCGCCACCATTCCCATGCCTACAGCCATCCGCACGTTCTGTATATCATTGGTGGAGCGGGCCATCAGGTCACCGGTTTTGGTTTGGTCAAAATAGGCCGGGGAAAGTGTCTGTATATGGGAAAAGAGCCGGTTTCTCAAGCCCTCCTCTACCCTCCGTGAGGTTCCCAGGAGACAGCGGCGCCAGACAAAGCGAAACAGCCCGATCAAGAGAGCTATTCCGACAATGTAAAGGGCATAACGAAGCAGTCCCAGAGTCGTGACAGCGCCGATAGTGAGGTCATCAACAGCCCATTTGATGATGCGGGGGATAAGGAGCTGAAGGACGTCAACGAGGAGGAGAGAAAAAAGGCCGACGGCAATAATAGCCTTGTGTTCTACGAAGTAGGATTTGAGAATGCGATATGACTTCATATCCGGGGTCCCAATCGGGGTGAAATCGAAGCATGATAGTGGCCGATCTTCCAAATAGCGGTGTTATTCCGGTTCCTTGTTATGTTCGATTTTATCAAGGCAGGGATGATTTTTATAGACAAGTTGCTCCTTTTTTTTACAATAAAGAGCTTGAAATGTACGGCACGAACCAGATCCGTCGACTGATCCCTCTTCAGGCCATGACGCATGCGCACATCGCATATCACAGAACTGCAATTATTTACTCCTTGAGACCCTTGCAAAGGTCTCTTTATTACTTACTCCAACATTTCCTTTAAGATGTGATCCCACCACGTCACAGCACCTGTATTGAGTTCCTCAAACTCAATGCCTATCATGTATGTTTGTCCAACCTGTTTAATCCAAGCGACCCTCCCCTTTGTCCTGATCGGGATGTGGGAATGAACAATTATATCCAAAAGCGTCCCTATCTCCCACGACTCACTGCATTTAATCATCAGGCCGCCGGGGCTTGCATTGTATACGAACTCTTTTGTAATTTTCTTGCCGTCAGAGAGAGTGATATATAGTAGGCTATACCCCCGGAGATATCCTCTCTTGTCATCGTCCATGGACAGCGCTCCTTTTGCTGATAAGGAAAGGCATTAGAGACGAGACCTTTGAAAAATGGCGGTTTTGCAAAGGTCTCGAGACAGTTTTATACTATGTTAAAGTATAAATCATAGCGAAATGTTATTCAAGCTTTTCATATAGTTTTCTTTCATATGGCACCGAAATAATACGGTATTATAACCATTTTCCTTAATCATCCAGCTTCATTAG
>JAUWMN010000200.1 GCA_030613165.1 Desulfobacterales bacterium | reverse complement strand
TCCGGATTACCAACCAACTTACTGTAACTGGAATCGAAATGAGTATAGCCTTTTTTATTTGAACTCAAGGCTTACTGCAATATAGCAAGCTTTGCATAACATGACATTTTTTCGTCAGGCAAGAAAGGCAAAAATTTTAACCGGAGGAATACATTAGGTATTTCGAGGATTAAAATTTGTAGCCTGACGCCGCATCACGGGAAAATGGCAGTTATGCAAAGGTCTCTATCCTCGCGGATGACACTCCTGATGTACCCGCTTGAGCCGTTCCCGTGCCACATGAGTATAGATCTGAGTAGTAGAAATATCCACGTGACCCAACATTATCTGAACGGATCGGAGATCCGCTCCGCGTTCAAGTAGGTGAGTGGCAAAGGAGTGCCGGAGGGTGTGGGGATAAACCTTTTTAGATATTTCAGCCTGAACCGCGTAACGCTTTAAAAGCTTCCAGAATCCCTGGCGGGTTAAACACTTGCCTGACCGGTTAACAAATAGATAAGGACTATTACGTCCTTTAAGGAGCGGCCTTCTTCCATTCGTCAGATATTGTTCAACCTGATTTTTTGCGGAAAGCCCGATGGGTATAACCCGCTCTTTGGAACCCTTTCCAAACACTTTCACAAAACCGGCATCAAGATTTATCTCCTGCAATCGGATTTTAATAAGCTCTGTAACTCTTAATCCAGCCGCGTACAAAAGTTCCAGCATGGCCGAGTCTCTCAGTCCAAGAGGTGTCTTAATGTCTGGAGCGGCCATGAGTCTTTCAACCTCTTTAACGTGCAAAAAGTTTGGCAGTTTTTGTAGCCATTTGGGAATATCGACTAATTGAACGGGGTTGGTCCTCAATATCCCTTCCTTGGTCAGGAACCGATAAAAAGCCCGCAGTGTTACTACGTGTCTCGCCCTGCTTCGCGCTGATAGTCCTGTTCTTTGTAGCGCAATTAAGTAGCTTAAAATATGAATAATATCTGACTTAGAGATATCTGAGACCCCTTTTTCTCCCAAGAATGTAATATAACGGCTCAAGTCTCTGCTGTATGCCTCCAGCGTATTCAAGGAAAGCCCTTTTTCCACCACCAAAAAATCAGTAAATCGGTCTACCAGATTATCCATAGCTAATTAATATATAAGGATTATCACCGCAAAGGCGCAAAGAGCGCAAAGTTTCAATGAATTCTTTTGAAAGTTTATTTTTTTCTTTCATCAGGTTTTTCTTTGCGGTCTTTGCGCCTTTGCGGTGAAATACTTTTTTGCAAAACTACTACCAAAGTTAGTCTGACAAGAGCACAGGCATTTTATTTAATACTTCTGCCCTATTTTCCTGCACAACCACCATGTTTTCCAACCTAACCCCACCCCACCCCGGGATATATATTCCCGGTTCCACAGTAACCACCATGCCTGGTTCAAGTATGATATCTTGGGTTGGGTTCAGAGCCGGCTTTTCGTGCACGGCCAACCCCACCCCATGGCCCAAACCATGGCCGAATTTCCCTTTAAATCCCCTCTCATCTATATAATCACGGGCGACCTTATCTACAGACTTGCCGCTCACTCCCGCCCTTATGCTCTCAATTGCTTTTTGCTGGGCATCGTAAACGGTTTGAACAACATCCCTAAATCTTGTATCCGGTTTTCCAAGAATTACTGTCCGGGTCATATCAGAACAGTAGCCGTCCAACCGGGACCCAAGGTCAAAAAGGATCGGCTCGCCAATCTTAATCTTCCGATTCGTGGGCATGGCATGAGGAAGAGCAGAGTTTTTCCCGGAGGCAACAATTGGAGAAAAGGATATCTCGTCTGCCCCTCTTTCTCGTATCTCCCTTTCAATAGACCATGCCACATCCTTTTCCGACATCCCGGGGACGAGTCCGTCTAAAATCTCAGTGAGCGCTAATTCCGTTATCGCAATGGAACGTTTGATCGCCTCTATTTCAAAGTCTTCCTTGATGATTCGAAGACCTTCCACCATATCCTCGCACGGAACAAGGTCAACTGATATTCCTGCCTCTTTAAGAGCGTTGGATACTTTCTGAAATTCGAGATAAGAAAGACGACCGGGTTCGAATCCAAGGCGCTTAGTCTTGAGATCTTTTAATATCTCGGGCAGGAGATCAACAAGGCCTTTTGTGCAGCATAGATGCTCAAAGTCAGCAGCTTCATTTTTTGCCTGTTCAATATAACGGGAATCAGTAGTTAGGAGTTGTCTGTCCTGAGTAATAAATAAGGACCCGGCCGACTCGTCACACTGCCCGTCGTGTCCTTTAAAGCCGCTCAAGTACAGCCTGTTCTCTCCTTTCAGCACCCACAATGTATCAATTGATTCGGCATGCAGATCTTTTCTTAATTTTTCCAGCCTGTGGGAGTATATTCCACCTTCGTCCATCTTCAAGCTCCTACCCGTTTACTTTTTATGTAACTATTCAGGTTGTTGGGTTCCCGGAACCTTGAACCTGAGTAATTACCTTTTTATTATCATATATACGACTCCGTGTAATCTAAATATTAGCGCCCGTTGATTGTCGTCCGTGGTTGACCGCTGTAAGATCATCGTAACTTCCACTTCACCGCAAAGACGCAGAGAGCGCAAAGGAAAACTTCATCAAAGAGAGATAACTTATCAAAAAAACATTGAAACTTTGCGTCCTTTGCGTCTTTGCGGTGAAGGATTACTTTAACGTTATTGCAGTTCAATATGTCCCGTGTTATATACTATTCCAAAAGTAAGTAAAACTGCAACCAGGGGACAAAAATGAAACGTTTTAAGTCCATCATAGCTCTTGTTATTTTGGTATCTCTTTGCCTTTGCGCGTGTGAAACCGAGGGGGAGCAACTTGGCGCTGAGGCTGTAAAAAAGGTGGCCCCACCTTTTTCTATCATGGATGTATCAGGAAATACGATCAGTTTGAATGCCCTTCGGGGAAAGGTGGTCTTAATCAATTTTTTTGCCACATGGTGCGGCCCCTGTCGTGCCGAGATTCCGGATTTTGTACGTCTTTATAAAAAATATAATCCTCAAGGTCTTGAAATAATCGGTCTTTCTTTAGACCAAGGAAACCCGAGAATGTTGCATAGGTTCTTGGCACAATACCATGTTCAATACCCCATAGCTTTGGCAACCAAGGATATCATATACAAATATGGCGGTGTTTCAGCGATTCCTATGACAGTTGTGATTGATCAAGGCGGGATGATCGATCAAAGGATAGTCGGACTTAGGTCAGGCAAGGAATTTGAGAAAATAGTCGTAAGGCTATTGAAAAGACTATAGAGGTTTCGCCAATATTTGAGATACATACAGCTCCAAAAAACGGTTGGAAACGGCAGATTTGACAATGGCCACGGTATCCGCGCCCTTGACCGTTCCCGCCACGGCTACTACATGTTTTCCTTCCTTAATAAGACCTCCGTCGCACGCCTCCATTACAATTTCACAGCAAACCTTTATCCCCTGACCGAGTCGCCGCAAAGTATTGGCGATAAGAATGGTGGGATAGGTCCCTGAAAACTTTGCGGCAAGTCCTGTTTCAAGAGAATGAGTAAGGATAGTCCCCGTATATATATGCCCCCCGAGTTCCACAATCTCGTTATGGGCTTCTTGAGCAAACTCGTTTTTGTTAGGCTCTCTAAAACCGGTACTATGCCCCACAACCACGAGGTTTACCCCCATCCCTTTTAGTTTGCGAGCCAGTAAGAGACCGGTTTTCCCTGATGTGGAAGCGATTACCACATCCTTATACCCTTCATTTACCAGACTTTCGACTATATCGATACATGTCTCACTATTTTTCGGGCCTGGTTTTTCAAAATATTCAACTTCTCTTTTCATAATTCTTTCTCCTTCTGTGGGGGACTTTTTTGAAAAGTAGTTGACAATTATAGATTTTTTCAATATTAACGGATCACATTTTGGTTGTCAACGACTTTTCAATAACCATAGACAGAAATTTGAAAACTCATTATCTTGAACCTTTTTCGCATGAAATCCCCCTACCCCCTTTATCAAAGGGGGACTTTTAGGCGTTCCCCCCCTTTATCAAAGGGGGGACAGGGGGGATTTTTTCAGTTTTCAAATTTCTGATAGAATAAAATGTTAGACCTTTACAAAACTGCCGCGTCTTTCAAAGACCTCAATGTCTGCGTGGGTTTGCGGCTAATCTAAAACTCAAGAAAGTTGGTCGAAACTATGAAAACAGTCAAATCTCAATCCGACTCAACCGGAGAGCTGTTATT
>JAUWMN010000029.1 GCA_030613165.1 Desulfobacterales bacterium | reverse complement strand
TTTTTGGCTACCGCTTGAAGATGTTCGGACAAGTTGTTTGTATAAAGTCGACGATAACATTCCGCCAATAAAAAAAACGCCCTTTCTATGAATTTACTCTCCGGATGTTTCTCAATAAACTGCGATATGATTTTAATGCCTTCTTCCCACTGATCTTTTTTACATGCCCCACATGCATCGATAAAAAGCCTGGTGTCCGATTTCCCATCGTTATCATGCATCGCTACAAGGCGAGATAAAAATATTTCCTCTACAGGGAGATAAGTCTCCTTGATTGTTTCATCTTGAATTTGGTCTGAACTTTTTTCTGATTCAATATATTCACTTTTTTGTTCGGCCGACTCCTCCGCGTTTGCACTCTTTTGATTTTCCGGATCAATCTTTTTTTCTATGGCTACAATAAGATTATGATTTTTTTCATCAAATCGATGCGTGACGTTTACTGCAAGCGCGTCAAGTGTGGCATTTATACATATGACACCATTGGCTTTCCAGGCAGGCGTTACCTCATGAACCAACTCATCACGAATGCCCTTAAAGCGTATCGCATCTGAAAATCGGGATTTTTTAAATGCGATTATCAAATCGTTTTCGATACTGATCACCTTATAGGTGGGGCGTCTGCTCACCTTAATAACCATCACAGAGGCATTTGGAGAGGATTTCAACTTGACCTGCTGAATTGTTGAAATCCCTTCAGACCATGCATGGCAAGGAAGCAATAAAAGAAAAATCGACAAAGATAAAAGGAATAGAATAAGACACTTTTCCCCTGTTGAAGACACCATAAATCGATTGGGGAGCAATTAATGTGCCACGCAAATACAGAACTACAGATTTTGGATGTACATCATTCAGAAATGCAGATTGTTTAGATGGGTCAAGGTGATAAGGAAACGGTTGAAAGACATACGGTGGGTATTGCGCATGTTTGGGAAGTTATCTCTCCGCGTAAAGATCGTCATGATTTTGACGTTGTTAGAGCAACAACCGCATAGGAGGCTGCCCGAGAATTCTCGAACAGCCTCCTAATTTGGACTCGCTCGAACAATATTTTTCTTCTTAATCTTTTCTACCAGCGTGGTACGATTAATGTTAAGCATTTCTGCTGCTTTTTTCTTGACCCAATTCGTCTTGTCTAAGGCTTGAAGGATTAATTGTCTCTCATATTCATCCACTGCGGCACTAAAGGGAATCCCTTCATCAGGAATGGTCAGCGCAAACGTATGTTTTTTTTCCTCGCTCTCCCGAATACTTTCGGGAAGATCATCTATACCTATTCCCGCATCACTGGAAAGGATCACGAGACGCTCCACCAAATTTTCAAGCTCCCTTACGTTGCCGGGCCAATCATATCTCAGAATGGTACTGATAGCCTCTGGACTGAACCCGGTTATATTTTTATTTTTTCTTCTATTAAATTTTTCAAGGAAAAAATCCAAGAAAAGCGGGATGTCTGATTTTCTTTGCCTCAAGGATGGAACTCGAATCGGAATAACATTTAATCGATAATAAAGATCCTCACGGAAAGCCCCCTTTTTAATCGCTTCTTTCAAGTCCGTATTTGTAGCTGCAATAATGCGAATATCAACATAAAGCGTCTTGGCGCTTCCAACACGTTCAAATTTTTGTTCCTGAAGCACACGCAGCAACTTGACCTGCAAGTTAGGACTCATATCACCTATTTCATCTAAGAATATGGTCCCACCGTTTGCCAGCTCAAAACGTCCGATACGACTCTTATGCGCACTGGTAAAAGCCCCTTTTTCATGCCCGAAGAGTTCGCTCTCCAACAGTGCCTCTGGAATAGCGCCACAATTGATCGTGACCATAGGCTTTTTTCTCCTGCGGCTATTATAGTGAATAGCCCTGGCCACTAATTCTTTTCCCGTACCACTTGCACCGGTAATCAATATGGTACTGTCGGTATCTGCCACCTTTTCTATGAGTTCAAAGACTTTTTGGATCGCCGGGCTTTTACCGACAAAATTTTCAAATCGGTATTTCTGTCTTAACTGATTTTTTAAGAGTATGTTTTCACGTTCAAGGTTTTGATAACGAATCGCTTTTTTAACAACCATCAAAATTTCATCGGATTTGACCGGCTTTGCCACATAGTCAAATGCCCCCATTTTAATCGCTTCTACAGAGCCTTTAATAGTGCCATAGCCGGTCAAGAGGATACAAAGGGTGTCGGGGAACTTCGTAATAATACGCTTTAACACCCCCATTCCATCGACCTCCGGCATATTAAGATCCGTGATAACCAGGTCGTAAAAACTATTTTCTAATTCCTCGATAGCTACCCTTCCATCAATTGCGCTTTCGATCTCATAACCGGCGTTTTGCAACACTTCACTTATAATTTCTAATATTTCAGGGTCATCATCTACGACCAAAATTTTCTGCATATTTCAAGCACCATTTAAATTAATTGTAACTACTCAGGTTCACGGTTCAAGGGTTCACGGTGAACCTAACAACCTGAGTACTTTAATTATAGTATAGCTGAATATAAATCAAGAAAAAATAGAATTGGGCATTGGAGGGATTGATGAAAGCTCAAAGCTCATGGCTGATTAGAGGACAGAGGATAGACGAACATCTGGCATTTATCATTTAACATTTATCAATGACAGATGATCAATGATCAATGACCAAGTCATCAAACATAATCTCCCCGATAAAACTTAAATATTTCTACATTAGCAGTCACAGCAATGTCATTGACAAGCCTTAACAGCTTTTCGTCATGTTCGACCATATCGTTGGCCCTATCTTTCAGGGAGTTCACCTCTTTTTCCATGCGTGTAATTACGCTTTCTATGTTTTTCAAACTTTTTTGGGAATTCGCAAGAGAGTTAGAATAGTTGTCCAGAAGATCTACGACGGCATCGGCCTGTTGCAACACGTTGTATAGTGAATTGGGGACATGTAATAGAGAGACTGGTGACACACTGCTAATCGAGGTGGATTCCTGGGTCGACCTGGTTCCTTTGGCGTCCACAACGTTATTCAAAACCTGTTGAAAGGAATTTTTTTCCTCTGTTGGTTTAGGATGGGAATTTTTTGCCGGGTTCAGGGAATCTGTTATTTTGTTTATATCCATATCCAACTACACCCCCACTAATTATTAGCCTTTAAATATAAGCTGGTTACTTGCTATTCTATAATATCTAAGCTTTTCTTAACCATTAAATCATGCAAAATATTGGCCAAAAATTTTAGAGAGCAAATTTATCTTCATTCCCCAAATATCTTCTTTAGCTTTTCAGAAATAGTATCTGCTGTAAAAGGTTTTACAATATAATTGTTGCAACCGGACTGGACTGCCTCTACAATATTCTGTTTTTGCGCCTCTGCCGTAACCATCAAAAAGGGAATATCTTTGAATTTGCTGTCGGCCCTCATTTTTTTCAACAACTCTAAGCCGGTGACCTTTGGCATATTCCAATCGGATACGACCAGGTCAACCTTGTCAGTTGCCAAAATTTCGAGGGCTGTCGAGCCATCATCAGCCTCTACAATGTCTGTAAAGCCAAGCTGCTTTAAGATATTCCTTACAATTCGTCGCATAGTGGCAAAATCATCCACAACCAAAATTTTCATCGCAAGATCCATAAAGCTATCCTCCTCTTACGCTAAAAAAAAATTCATTCCTCATCAAAACAAATTTCTATTGTAAACGGGCCATTCGGGGTATCAAACGGTATAGCAACCATAGGTCCACGCGAAATGTGTGATATAACGTGATCTTTACCCACGACTACCGTAGGAATAGCTGCATCAAATTTATACCCTATTCCATCTAACGTCTTCCGCGCTTGCCCTGAAATCATATTGGTCAATTCACCGACTGCATCTTTAATATCATCATTAACAACACTGTATTCTTCCCCCAGCATGTTTGAAACAATCTTTAGAATACAATCTTCGGCAAAGCTAACGGACACGCTGCCATTTCTTTCGCCGGTCAAGCCGATAACCCCTGAAACGTCTCCCGTCGCAACTTCTTCCTTCTTTAGATAAGGCTTGCCCACACTTGCTTTGGTAAAAGCCATGGTTCCGAGCACTTCAACCGTTGCCGAAATAAACGGATTAATAAGCTTTACATCCATTCTTTCACACTCTCCGTCTGTTTATCGTTAATGAAATAGTGTTCAACTCACACACTGTTTATAATCTCTTGCGCGATCCGGTCCAGGTTGACCACCCTGTCTACACCCCCGGATTTTATGGCCTCCCCGGGCATACCAAAGACAACGCAAGATGCTTCATCTTGGGCAATAGTCTTTGCTCCGGCTTTTTTCATCTGTAGCATTCCATTAGCGCCATCTGATCCCATTCCGGTAAGGATCACCCCTACTACGTTTGCTCCCGCATATTCGGCAACTGACCTGAAGAGGACGTCAACAGACGGCCTCTGGTGACGTACCATAGGCCCATCTTTGATCAACACATAATATCGAGCGCCGCTTCTTCTTAATAGCATATGATAATTGCCCGGCGCTATCAATGCCTTTCCCGGCACAATCGTATCACCATCTTCTGCCTCTTTTACATTAATCTGACACATTCCGTTGAGCCGTTCAGCAAATGCGGTAGTAAAATTAGGGGGCATATGCTGTACAACAAGCACACCGGGGCTGGTGTAAGGAAGTTTTGTCAAAACATTCTTTAACGCCTCTGTGCCTCCCGTAGATGCCCCAATTGCAATAACTTTGTTACTCGTTTTTTTCAGCGCCTTGCTTGCCACAACCACGCGTTTATCATCTGAGCTTGAATCCCTGTTTTCTTTTACCCTTGGAATTCTTGCGCGAGCTGCCGCCCTAATCTTGTCAGCAAGCTGACAACTCATATCTCCAATAGAATATGATGATCCGGGCTTGGCAAGGACTTCAATAGCGCCGCTTTCGATTGCGTCCAGGGCCATCTTACCACCCTTGGGTGTCAAAGAACTTACTATAATAACAGGAAGTGGATAATATTTCATCAACTTTTTTAAAAAAGTAATCCCATCCATGCGGGGCATTTCGACATCAAGGGTAATAACATCCGGTTTTAATTGGACAATCTTGTCCCTGGCGACATAGGGATCAGGAGCAGTCCCGACTATTTTTATCCCTTTCTCTTTTGAAAGCTCTTCAGAAAAAATCTTTCGGACAATAGCTGAATCATCTACTATTAATACCTTTATATCGCTCATACATCTATGCCCTTTATGGACACCTCGCAAAACTCGCCGCCAAGATTAAACACCAGGTCCCCGTCAAACTCTCTTACAGTCTCTTCTCTGTGGAATCTTCTACATTTCTCCACTTCTGGAACACCAAGAGAAACACGGTCTCCACCGTCCAACTTCAGTAAGAAATTCCCCGCTATGACATTAACAGCTTCCCTAAACACATCCGCAACCTCAGCTTCATCGACCGGCCCTTCCTGCCCGAGGAAATTCTTTGCCATGGTATCAGCCAACTTTTCAGATCCTCGTAAAATCAGCAACCATTTATTATCATTAAGATAAAGAAATGCCCTGAAATACTCATCTGGATTTACGGGGCGATCCTTTTCGCTTTCAACCGCTTCCGGGAAAAGGAAAAACATCGTTTCAAACACGCTAAAAATCACTTCCTTCAAGACTTGGAGTGTCTTCTCTTGTTCCATCCGGTTCCCCCAGCACTTCTACTAAAACCTTTCTGATCTCTTCAGGTTTAAACGGCTTTTTAATGTATCCCTTTGCTCCCATCTTATAACTTTCTTCGATTCCCCCTTCACTTCCTTCTGTTGTAACAAAAACAACAGGTATGGACGACAGTAGAGGATCTTTTAACACCTCTTTAAAAAAGGATATGCCATCCATAACCGGCATGTGAATATCAGTTAGTATTACATCTGCCCAGTTGTCCTCAAGCACTGACAACGCATCCTTGCCGTTGGCGGCCTCAAAATATTCTCCTACGTCAAACCCCGATATTTCAATAATCTTTTTAACCGCCGACCGTATGGAGGGAGAATCGTCCACTATCAAAACATTATAAGCCATAGCCTCACCACTTGTTAGGTTCATGGTTCAGAGTTCAGGTTGATCTCTTTCTAACCTTGAACCGTTAACCCTTGAACCGTGAACCGTGAACCTGAGTAGTTACGTTTTCTATTTTATTCGTCCATACTTAAAATTCTCTGAACATTATTATAGGCTTCATAGAAGTCGACCATAACTCTTTCCAAATCCTTTTCTTTAAGCCCAAAACGTTTCATAACTTTTTCTTTCCCCCTATAGGAAAGCCCATCGCTTCCCACCCCTATGCCCAGCATAATAGTCGCAATATCCGACAGATATACAATAGGGGTAATAACGTCATCTTCAGGCGCCTTTTCAGGGGAATGATGTAATCGTATGGCGCGTATAATATCCTCGGGAAAGCTCCATTGTTCCGCGATCATTGCCCCCACCTCGGCATGGTCCATGCCGAGGACGTTCTGTTCCGCTTCTTCGAACGAATATCCTCCCTCTTCTACCAATTGGACAATCTTTTCATTCTCTTCCCAAACAAAATCATTTAAAACCATTTTCCCAAGGTCATGTAAAAGCGTTGCCGTAAAAATCGTTGGGGTTTCCGCTACCCCTATCAGCTTGCAAATAATCTGAGAAATCAAGGCAGAAGAAATAGCTGATTTCCAGAGATCTCCCCTCTCTAAACCGTATCCGTGGCCTTTTTTTTGGTAAAAGTCGACCACGGTGCATCCTGAAACAATTTCCATCAATTGGTTATTGCCAAGCACAACAAGCCCATCACGCAAGCTATGAATTTTTCTTTGCAAACCATAATAAGCAGAATTACACATTCTCAGCACATTGGCCGTTATTGCCTGATCATACTGAATCACCTGAATCAGCGCATCCACTGAGGTGTCAGGTTTTTGCAATAGCTGCATAGCCTTGCGATAAACTGCCGGAAATGGCGGAAGTTTATCAATTTTCTTCAGAATGTTCTGCATGTCTATCACAGAACGACTTCTCCTCTTCCTGAAATCTTAAGTGTTACCGTGCCGGTTTTAATATTCAATGACATTGTTCTGTTGACGTTTCCGCCAATGTCTTCACCTTTAATCATGACATTGTTTCGCCAGAACAGTTTTCGCAAGGCAGCATAATTTCTCTTACCTATATTGAAAAACTCCGATTGGTCCATAAGCTGGGAGCCGCCTGCCACCCTTACAATCATACGGTTCTTTTTTGCTCCGAGTTTAAAACAAGATTTAAACAGCACAGGAATCCCTGTATTGGCAAACATGAACGGTCTCTCTTTTGCTTTCTGTTTATCCAGATTGGAATCCGGCAACATATAATGGATCATTCCACCAACCTTTACAACAGGGTCATAAACAGCGAGAGCGATACATGATCCTAATGAATAGGTTACCAGCACCTCATCAGGATCATTGCTGACCTTCATATCCGCGATTCCTATTACTATTTTATTCAAGGCTTAGTTACCTGCTAAAAAATCCTTAGAACTGTAAGCTCTGGCTCATAAGAAAGATATTCTCAGCCACTTTCACTAATCTCAAAAAGACCTGCCGCATCAAGGATAAGTCCCACACGACCGTCTGCGAGTATAGCTCCGCCGGCCAGCCCCTTCACATTTTTTAATTTTTCTCCAAGACTCTTTATTACAATTTCGTGCTTGCCGATCAATTCATCTACCAAGATACATTTTCGGCGCCCCTCACTCTCTATTACAACAATTATACCCTCCCATGGATTGTGATGCCTTGGATCAAACCCAAAAAGTTTATGAAGACGAACAAGGGGAAGAACATCCTCTCTAATTTTGATCATCTCGCCGCGTCCAGCCACGGTACTGTATGACTCCCTATCAGGCCGAAGAGATTCAACCACGGAAATTGTCGGTATAATATACTCTCTGTCTCCCGCTTGAACCAGCATCCCATCTATAATGGCTAATGTAAGAGGAAGCCGCATTATGACCGTGGTGCCGATGTTCCTTTCTGAACGTACCTCGAGTTTGCCTCGCAGACTCTCGATAGCGCGCTTCACCACGTCCATTCCAACACCCCGTCCAGATACATCAGTAACCTGGTTGGCCGTCGAGAAGCCCGGTTGAAAAATCAAGGCATTGATTTCCTGATCAGACATTTTTTCATCCGATCTCACTAAATCCTTTTCTATGGCTTTTTTGAGTATCTTCTCTCTATCGAGCCCTCTCCCATCATCAGCAACCTCGATTACAATGTTACCACCCTTGTGATATGCCTTCAACGTCACTGTCGCCATCTTAGGCTTTCCCGCGGCTTCACGCTCATCAGGCATCTCAATACCATGGTCAATAGAGTTGCGCATCATGTGTACCAAAGGATTATAAATCTCATCGACCATATTTCGATCGATCTCTGTATCCTCACCGTACATTTCAAGACTGACCAACTTGCCGGCCTTCTTGGAAAGATCGCGAACCAGGCGCATCATCTTGCGAAAGGTCTGTTTGATCGGGATCATGCGCATTGACATAGCAATTTTTTGCACTTCAGATGTAATGCGCCTAAGTTGGGCTAAGTTTCTGGAAAGTTTTTGGTTTTTAGAAGCTGCCAATGCCGCGTCTTCTTGGATCATCGACTGCATGATCACCAACTCTCCAACCATATCGACCATGTTGTCCAGTTTATTTGTATCGACCCTGATAAACGTGAGTTGGCTCTTGTCGACTTTTCCGCCACGTCGCTTCTTTTGTTCTCTTAACGCATGTGCGACATCCGAGGAGGTAGCCTTTTGTTCAGACATGAGTATCTCACCGATCTTTTTACTTGCGTCAGGCCCTTCTTGCTTCTTGATTACCTCCTCTAAATCTGTTTTTGTTAAGCGTCCCTTTTCTATTAGTATATCGCCTACTCCAGCCCCATCTTTTGCAGACACACGTGATGAGGCTTGTTTCTCCTTATCTTCAAGATCAGTTGGGGTTACAGCTCTTATTTTGAAGATCAACGTATCCGAATCAAGCCCGGCAGATGTGATAAAATCCGTTTCAATATCCTCTTTTAGATGATTGATCAGCCCCTTCAATAGATCAACAGTTTCCAGTACTATATCAACAATCTCTTCATCGATTATTATTTTTTGATCTCTTGCGTTATCAAGAAGGGTTTCTATTTCGTGGGATAGGCGATTGACTTCCTTAAGATTAAGAAATCCGGCAACCCCCTTTATTGTATGAAACGGTCTGAAAATAGCATTTATTACCTCTATATCTTCGGGGTCCTGTTCAAGGGCAAGGATATTTACCTCTATTGTGTCAAGGTGCTCTTGTGCTTCAGCAATAAAACTGGCCAAAAGTTCCTTGTCTTGGATGGGCTCCGGAGCCACCTCGACATCGTAGCGCCCGTTATTGTCCTCTTTTGTGTCTGCATCCCCTGAAGAGCTTGCTGTCTTATCATCACCGGTATTAGTTGGAGATCCCGCCGGCATCGTACTGCATGTGGGAAACATAGCATGCTCGTTTAAAAATTTTGTTACTTTTGCAGAATACGATTTGCCATGTTGTTCGTCTCTCAAAATCTCTTGAAAAAGCGAAACCCCATCGCCGACCTCTTTTAGCCCCTCATCTGCCGGAATTTCCTCTAACAGGACTTTTTCAACTATTGCCTTTGTTGCCTTGCCAAACTCTACCAAAGAATCGTTTTGGTTGTCCTCAAACAATTGATTGAATACATCGAACCTGTTCAAGACAACTCTGAAGCCGGCTATATTATCGCCCTCAAGCATAATTACATCCAGCGCGATCTTGTCTATCAGCTCCAATGCCTTATTAAGATAATCTTCCATTTGTCAACTTTTCTGACCGATATGTCACAATTTACAACACCGGTTTTATGATTTCGTAATAAGGAAGTGTTATTGGGTCGTTTTTCCAGTAGGAATACTCAATATAAAAGTAGTTGTCTCTGGAACGCTTTCATATGTAATTGTCCCGCCATATTCCTTTATAAGTAAATCTACGATGGATAGCCCCAATCCTAAGTTTTCATCGAGTTTTCCCTCATAATCAGAATCTTTTTTGGTAGTGAAAAACGGACTAAATAGATGCTTTCGATCTTTTTCCGGGATTCCGCATCCGGTATCGCTTATCTTGATGGTAACCGTTTTTTCGTTGTGAGATGTTTCTATCGCAAGACGTCTTTCCTCAGCATTTGCCATGGCATCTAACGCATTTTGAACAATATTCAATATCATTACTCCAAATTCAGAATAT
>JAUWMN010000021.1 GCA_030613165.1 Desulfobacterales bacterium | reverse complement strand
ATTTTGGGAGATAGTCTTGGGTTGGGCGGCGCCCATTCCCTCTGCCGGCATAGACCCGCGAGACATACCACCTGACATCATACCAGGAGGCATCTCCCCAGACATCATCCCGGGGGGCATCCCTCCCGGAGGCATCTCCATTCCTTGAGGCATCCCTCCGGCAGGCATGGAAGACATTCGGCTTCCCCCTGAAGGTACGGCAAACAATATGATATCAAAGGTCTTATCAAGTGTTTTGCTATTAAAGTCCTTCATTATGATGATATTGGAAATCTCTATCTCTTTTCCTGTTTCAACCTGTGTCTTTGGGATAGCGGCCCAGATCTGGCCTGTAGAATCCTTAAGATTGAGATAGGTATAATTTTTTACATCTTGAGATTCTATGACCGTACCTTTTAACACACAATTCTGAACATCCAAATTCTTGGAGTTTCCCTTAATATCTGCAATTGTAATATTCGTTGCCGTAGGACACTTGTGCTGCGGCTCTGTTGTTTCATCTTTGCACGCCGGTGTAAGCATAACAAATCCAAACAGGGCAAATACCGCAATGAGTCTCATATAATTATTTGTAAAACGTTCAATCTTATTCAAGGCTAACCTTTCTACAATCATGATATCTTCCCCTTCTTAATAATTTCGTAAAAAGTCTTTCACGAGCGTCTAATTTCATACAACATTCATTTTGGACAAGAGTACATTTGTATATTATTTTAAGTCTACAGGCCACGGGTTGTCAAATAATATTTTGCCGCTACCGCAAAAAGTCGCTGATGACGCTACAAATAATCAATAATGGCTAACCCATCACTTTTTATGACACATTATATTGACTTTTCACAATCTCATATAGTAGGTTTTCTTTAACCTAAGTTGAGCGAGTTATAAGCATTATGGACGACCAACAACGACAAATAGAGAAGATGAACATGGAAGGAGAAAAAAAGCAAGGCCAGATGATTTTTAAGTACTTCTTGATCCTCTTCCTTGTTTCGGGGCTCTTACTCGGGAAATTGCTCTGGCCGTTTTTATCCATACTAATCCTCGCCTTTGTCCTCACCGGAATTTTTTATCCACTTTATTCCTTTTTTCTAAAAAAAATCCGACCTCACTGGGCCTCTCTTGTCACCTGTCTGGTTATCTTTCTGGTCGTCTTTGTCCCCGTCGTATTTTTTGTAGGCGCCCTTTCCCAGGAGGCATACGACCTGTATCAAATGGGCAAAGACGCCGCCATAGCCCAGAACACCAAAGAACTTCTCCAAAACAGCGAGTGGGTTAATAAAATACAAAAGATACTTGAAGGTTATAATATACACCTCGATTCTGAAAATTTTAACAAGGCGTTGTCCGATATCGGGAAAGAGGTAGGACTTTATTTGTACCAGCAGGCCAGGTCTATTGCGTCTAATATGTTGAATTTAATCGTCAATTTTCTTCTCATGATAATGATTATCTTCTTTTTGTTGATTGATGGGAAAAAACTGATCGATTTCTTCGTCGATCTTTCTCCCCTGCCCGCTGAACAGGACCAGAAACTGATTGCCAAATTTCAGGAAATGGCAGGAGCAATCCTTGTTGGAAATGGTTTGGCAGGCTTAATACAGGGTATACTGGGAGGGATCACATTTGCTTTTTTCGGATTAAGTTCTCCCTTTCTCTGGGGGTTTATGATGGCCCTCCTGGCCTTCCTCCCCATAGTCGGCATCTCCGTGGTATTTATTCCCGCGGCTATCTACCTCTTTTTAAAGGGAAGAATAGCAGCAGGGATTTCTTTTGTTTGTATATATGTGCTCATTACCGCCCTTGTAGAATACCTGCTTAAACCCAAGCTGGTAGGCCACAAGGTAAAGATGCACACATTGCTCATCATTCTCTCTATTTTGGGTGGATTAAAAGTATTCGGAATTCTTGGGATTATCTATGGCCCACTGATCATGACCGCCTTTCTTACCTTCACCGAAATATACCGGACGAGCTATGAAACATTCGTCAGGGAAAAATAAAAGCCGCCAAAAATACTGACGGCTTAACTGATTGACTTTATTGGTCGGGGCGAGAGGATTTGAACCTCCGACTTTCTGCTCCCAAAGCAGACGCGCTGCCAGGCTGCGCCACGCCCCGATTAAAAAAGGTAACTACTCAGGTTGTCAAGTTCATGGTTCACAGTTCCAAGCAAAGCTCAATATCACGTATTCAATCTTAATACAACTTGCAATTTAGGGCAAAACCCCTTAATTCCTTAACTTGTTAATCTCTTCTTGAACAAAAGCGGTTATACCCTTGCTCAACCCCTCCGCAATTATCCCCAAAAATAATTGGTTGCCCAGTTGTTGTTCTTCGGCCGGATTGGTCACATATCCCACTTCCACAAGTATCGCGGGCATGTCCGCGCCGGCAATGACATATATAGGAGCTGCCTTACACCCTCTGTCATCGATATTAAAACATCCTATAAGTTCCTTGTGTACTCGTCCCGCCAATGTCCGACTCTTTAACAGGTACCTTTCCTGTATACGCTCCCATTCCGCCGACCCCCCCTCAGTGTCCCATTCCGCCGCGGCCCCGAGGATATGGCTAACCCCTTTGGCCTTTTCTCCAGACCAGTAAAAAGTTGCGAGGCCGCTTGCCTTATGTCGAAAACTCCCACCTGTGTGAATACTTATAAACAGATCCGCGTTATGACGATTTGCCGTTGCCGTCCGTTCTTCCACATCAATCCAATAGTCGTCTGTCCGAGTCAGCAATACATTGTAGTGACCGGACAGCCTTTTTTTCACGGCCCGAGCCAGGGAAAGAGCGATATCTTTTTCTTTGAGACCTCCGGGACCCACCGCGCCGGAATCGTGCCCGCCGTGTCCCGGATCAAGCACAATAGTTATGCCTTCGCCTCCTTCCTTTTGTCCTTGCAAATAGATACTTCCAGCACACACATCAGTCAAAGTAAAAGACGTGATCAGAAAGCAATATAATACAAAAGACACCATTAACCTCGTTACTATTTCCCTTGACACTATTTTGAGTTCCTTATACAAATACAAGTTTATTGACCAGCATCTTTGACAAAATATACATTCATTATTATCATACTTACGCGGCAGGTCAATCGTCTTTTGCGAGAGTCTCTTGCGAGAGTGGCGAAATTTGGCATACGCGCTGGACTTAGGATCCAGTTCCATTGCGGATTGGGGATTCGAGTCCCCCCTCTCGCACCAGTCTTGTAAATGATCGCGAAGGAATAGCAAATGTTTTACAGAAAGGAAGGTCATGAAAGTAAGCGTAGAAGATATTAGCAGTGTCAAAAAGAAACTCCATGTTGAGATTCCCCAAGAGGATGTAACCAAAGAAATTAATAAATTCTACAACAAACTGCAAAAGAGCGTCAAACTTAAGGGGTTTCGTCCCGGCAAAGTGCCCCGTTCGGTTCTGGAAAACAGATTTAAAAAAGATGTGGTATCTGAAGTAAGCGCTGAATTAATAAGTATGTCTTACCCTAAGGCGCTTGAAGAAAACAACATAGCTCCCGTGGGAAACCCGAATTTCGATTATCCCGAGCTCGTGTCGGGACAAGGATATAAGTATTCCGCGACCGTTGAGGTGAAACCTACTATTGCCATCAACGACTATACAGGGCTTAAACTTAAGAAGACTATCTACACGGTCAGCGACGATAAGATCGAGGAAAAGCTTAAAACAATTCAACGCAACCAGGCACAACTAAAAACCATAGACGAGGATAGACCAGTAAAGGCCGGAGATTTTGTACAGATTGATTACGAGGGAACCAAAGATGGAAAGCCGTTCGACCCGGTCGGAAAGACCGAAAACTTTATCGCTGAAGTAGGTTCTGAAAAATTATTAAAGGAAGTCAGCGATCAACTCATTGGTATGACACGCGGTGAGACAAAGACGTTTCCGATCAAATTCCCGGACGACTATCTTCCAAAAAACCTGGCCGGCGAGGAAGTCTCCTTTAGCGCAACTGTAAAGGAGATCCAAGAACAGATCCTGCCTGAGATAACTGATGAATTCGCAAAGGATCTCGGACAATTTGCCGGCCTGGAAGAATTGAAGTCAGCTATTCGAGAAGAAATGGAACGCAGTTTTGATAATTTTTTTGAAAGAGAGCTTTACGAACAGATTGTCAATAAACTCATTGAAAAAACCGATTTTGAACTGCCGGAAATCTTAGTGGAGCATGAGACGCAAGTTATGGCAAAGGATGCTGAAGCCGCCTTTACAAGTCAGAATCTTTCGCTACAAGATATGGGGCACACGCAAAAGACTTTACTGGACAAATACAGGTCTGCTGCGGAAAGAAAGGTGCGGGGCCTCTTGATACTCGATAAAATTATCGAACAAGAAGGATTTAAAATTAATGATGAAATTCTAAATGCCGGATTTGAAAATCTATCCAAGAGATTGGGGCAGCCCGTAGACAGCCTTAAGATGGTGTATAATCAAGACAAACAACAGGCTGCCAACCTGGACCAAAAATTTCTCGAAGAACATACCATCAAATTTATTATCGATAACAGTACGGTTGAGGAAGTAGAACCGGATTCAAAACAAGAATCAAAAGATTAAGAAATTAAGGAGAAAATCTATGCCACTTGTCCCTATGGTCATTGAGCAGAGTTCGCGAGGCGAGCGTGCTTATGATATCTATTCCAGACTGTTAAAAGACAGAATCATCTTTCTCGGGTCGCCAATAACTGATGATGTCGCAAATGTTTTAATCGCTCAATTGCTCTTTTTGGAATCCGAAGATCCGGACAAAGATATCAATTTCTATATCAACTCCCCCGGGGGTATAGTTTCTGCCGGACTTGCCATTTATGACACAATGCAGTATATTAAATCTAATGTCTCTACCCTATGTATGGGGCAAGCCGCCAGCATGGGAGCCCTTCTCTTGGCAGCCGGCGCAAAGGGGAAACGATTTGTACTTCCTCATTCAAGGATACTGATCCACCAACCCTTGGGGGGATTTCAGGGGCAGGCATCTGATATAGAAATTCAAACAAGGGAGATACTACGGTTACGGGAGACCCTGAACAAGATTTTGGCCAAGCATACAAATAAAAATATAAAACAGATCCAGCAAGATACTGATAGAGACTATTTCATGAGTGGAGATGAAGCTCTGCAATATGGAATAGTAGATCAGGTAATTACAGAGAGAGTAACGGACAAGAAAGAGTAACCCAACAGTTTGGGGAGGATACACCATGCCAAAACGCGGTGATATAAGTACAGGCGATCTTTTATGTTCTTTTTGCGGAAAAGGGCAGGATGAAGTAAAAAAATTAATCGCCGGACCCGCAGTATATATTTGTGATGAATGCATTGAGCTGTGTAATGAAATTATCCAGGAAGAATACGGGAAAACCAAGGGAACTTCGGTACAGACAGTTTTCCCTAAGCCCTCTGAAATAAAGGCAATTCTGGATGAATATGTCATAGAGCAGGAACAGGCGAAGAAGATATTGTCTGTTGCTGTTTACAATCACTATAAACGGGTTGAAAGTAATGTGTCCGTGGATGATGTGGAGATTGAAAAAAGTAACGTCCTTCTTATCGGGCCGACCGGTTCAGGGAAGACCCTTTTGGCGCAAACCTTAGCACGGATACTGAATGTGCCGTTTACCATTGCGGATGCCACCACCCTGACAGAGGCAGGATATGTGGGAGAAGATGTTGAAAATATTATCTCCAGTTTACTTCAAAACTGTGATTATGACGTAGAACGTGCCAGTCGAGGGATTGTGTACATTGATGAAATCGACAAGATCGCCAGAAAATCAGATAATCCTTCAATTACAAGGGATGTCTCAGGCGAAGGCGTGCAACAAGCCTTATTAAAAATTATTGAGGGCACCGTGACGAGTGTCCCACCCAAGGGAGGACGAAAGCATCCGCAACAAGATTTCATCAAGATAAACACTTCTAATATACTATTTATCTGCGGTGGAACATTCAATGGCTTGGAACGAATTATTCAAGCCCGTACAGGAACGAAAACGATTGGATTCGGAGCTGAAATAATCAAACTCGAAAAAGCAAATATAGGTGACACCCTGAAGATGGTTCAACCGGAAGATCTTATCAAGTTCGGTCTGATTCCGGAATTCGTTGGAAGACTCCCTGTTTCCGCGACCTTAGGCGAACTAAATAAAAACGCGCTCATAAAGATCCTTACCCAACCAAAGAATGCGCTGGCAAAACAGTTTCAAAAACTCTTTGAATTTGAAAACGTAAATCTTCGATTTACTGATAGCGCTCTCAATGCTATCGCTGAAGCAGCCCTCACAAGAAAGACCGGGGCCCGCGCCTTGAGGGCTATAATGGAAGAGACCATGCTTGATATAATGTACCAACTCCCTTCTATCGAAGGGGTTACTGAATGTGTAATAAGTGAAGAGGTGATTGTAAATCAAGAAGAGCCTATTCTCCTGTTTGAAAACGAACAGAGCAAAAAACAGGCGTAACATAAGGAAACACCATGTTTAACATAAAAAAACTCAAAAAGCCTGAGGAGACTTCAGGACCGCCTATATTCATTCCACATCTTCCACTACGGGATATTGTAATCTTGCCCCATATGGTGGCGCCACTCTTTGTGGGAAGAACCAAGTCTATCAATGCATTGTCAAATGCTCTGGACCAACACAATAAAAGCATCTTTTTGGCCACTCAAAAAGATGCCTCCATAGATTCTCCATCTGAAAAAGACATATACAGGGTAGGTACTATTGGAACAGTACTCCAACTCTTAAAACTCCCTGACGGCACGGTAAAAGCTCTTATAGAAGGGAAAAAACGGGCGCGTATCAGACGTTTTGCCCAAGATAACCCGTTTTTTTTGGTTGAAGTTGAGGAAATAATCGAGTCTCATGCGCATACCCCGGAAGTCGAAGCCCTCAACAGGAACATTATAACCGCGTTCTTCAATTACTCAAAAATAAATAAAAACATTTCCAGCGACTTAGCCAATACGATAGCTTCCATCAGCAGTCCTTCACGACTGGCGGATACAGTGACGTCTCACTTTTCCTTCAAAATTAAAGACAAGCAGAGGTTATTGGAAGCAGCTCAACTTTCCAAGAGGCTCTCTCTCCTCTATGAACTCATGCAGTCTGAAATTGAAGTACTCGCCATAGAGAACCGCATCAAAGGGCGAGTCAAAAAACAGATGGAAAAGATGCAGAAAAACTACTATCTGAACGAGCAGATGCGGGCCATTAAAAAGGAAATGGGAGATGCTGACGATCAGCAAAGTGAGTTGCAGGAGCTTGAAAAACGCATAAAGCGCAAGAGGTTGTCAAAAGAGGCCAATGCCAAGGTACAACAGGAGTTCAAAAAACTGAAAATGATGTCTCCGATGTCGGCAGAGGCCACAGTTGTAAGAAATTACATCGACTGGATCATCGAACTTCCGTGGTTCGACAGGACCAAGGTTCAAACTAACATTGAAAAGGCCGAGGGAATCCTAAACAATGACCATTATGGCCTGGAAAAACCAAAGGAGCGAATTCTTGAATACCTGGCGGTTCAAGCCCTGGTAAAAAAGATTCGCGGCCCTATCCTCTGTCTTGTTGGCCCTCCGGGGGTTGGCAAGACGTCGTTGGCCAGATCTGTAGCACGGGCCACGAGTCGAAAATTCATTCGACTTTCTCTGGGAGGTGTCCGGGACGAAGCCGAGATTCGCGGTCATAGACGAACTTACATTGGCGCGCTGCCGGGCAAAATCATACAATCTCTCAAGAAAGTAAAGGCAAACAATCCGGTGTTTTGCCTGGATGAAGTAGACAAAATGAGTACCGACTTTCGTGGAGATCCCTCTTCCGCGCTCCTTGAGGTCCTCGATCCGGAGCAAAATTTCGCATTTAACGATCACTACTTGGATATGGACTATGACCTTTCTGAAATCCTGGTTATCACTACAGCCAACACGCTGCACAACATCCCCGGGCCTCTGCAAGATCGAATGGAAATTATACGACTTCCAGGTTATACGGAGCATGAAAAATTACAGATAGCAAAAGGCTTTTTGATAGGCAAGCAGATCAAGATGAATGGTTTGAATGATAGTAACATACATTTTTCAGACAACAGTATTTTGACCATCATTCGTGAATATACGCGGGAGGCGGGAGTACGTAATCTGGAACGCGAAATCGCTTCGATATGTCGTAAAGTGGCCCGCAAAATTGCGAAAGTGGGAAAAGACACAAACGTTAAGATATCCGAACAGTCCACGAGAAAATATCTCGGGATCCCTCGCTATAGGCATGGTCAGATCGAAGAAACAGACGAGATCGGACTTGCCACCGGGCTGGCCTGGACAGAGGCGGGGGGGGAGATCCTGGTTATTGAGACAATCATTATGCCGGGAAAAGGAAAGCTCGATGTGACCGGAAAACTGGGAGACGTAATGCAGGAATCGGCTCGCGCGGCATTGAGCTATGCGCGTTCGCGTGCCACACGTCTCGGTATTAGTCCAAATTTTTACCAGGGCGTAGACATACATATACATGTTCCCGAAGGCGCTACCCCCAAAGACGGGCCTTCGGCGGGTATTGCAATGGTCAGTTCCATTGTATCGGCCCTAATTAGAAAGCCGATCTATCGAAACATTGCAATGACCGGAGAGATTACCCTTCGAGGAAGGGTGCTTCCGATCGGAGGATTGAAAGAAAAGATCCTTGCGGCACATCGCGGCAGAATTACCAAGGTAATCATACCGTCAGAAAACAAGAAAGACCTCACTGATATTCCTGCTGCAATTTTGAAGCACTTAGAGGTCGTCTTAGTCGATCATATAGACGAAGTTTTGTCCAACGTTCTCAAACTGGAGGAAGGCGAATCTCTCTTTAAAGAAACAGAAGAGGGTTTGCCGACATTTATGCCGGAAGCCAGAAAGGAAATAGAATCAGACACCAAGCATGATAGTATCATAAATTAGTGCAATAAGCGTTAAGAAGTGCACAGGCACAAGGTTTGGAAAAAACTTTGTGCCTTTTCTTTGGGACGCAGATTTTCGCTGATAGCCGCAGAAAACTATTTTCTCAAATCAGTTAGTTCCTTATATTTAAAAATCCTGATAATCTGCGTTCATCTGCGTCCAAAATATTATTAAATCATGGAGGTAACAATGGAAAGGACTTTATCAATTATCAAGCCTGATGCAGTGGCAAACGGCCACATTGGAAATATAATCAAAAGGTTTGAATCAAACGGACTCAAGATCGTGGCGATGAAGATGATCTTTATGACCAAGAATGAGGCCCAGGGATTTTATGCGGTACACAAGGACCGCCCCTTTTTTGACAGCCTGACCGACTTTATGTCATCAGGACCTGCCATACCAATGGTCCTGGAAGGCGGCAATGCTATCGCAAAAAACCGTGAGCTTATGGGGGCCACCGACCCAAAAGAGGCTGCCGAGGGGACCATTCGCCGGGACTTTGCCGTTGATAAAGAGAAAAACGCGGTACACGGTTCAGACTCGCCGGAAAGCGCCGCATTTGAAATCGGATATTTTTTCAACAGCCTGGAAATACTAGGATAGAAGCCAACTAATCACACCTCACCGTAAACCAGTCGCAAAGGAAAAATCTAAAACTTTGCGCTCTTTGCGTCTTTGCGGTGAAATATTATAAAGATTTTTGCTGCTCTAAGATCTCTCTTATCTTATGAGACAATACTTCCATATCAAACGGCTTTTGAATAAAGCCATTGCACCCATGCTCCAATATCGCGGTTACCCTGATATCAGCACTGTAGCCGCTTGAAAGGAGCACTTTTACATTCGGATTGATCTGTTTCAGCAGATCATAGGCTTTGCCGCCACCCATGTCAGGCATGATCATGTCCAGGACAACCATGTCGATTTTGTCTCTATTGGCTTGATAGATATCTACTGCTTCGCGTCCGCTCTTGGCTTCCAGTATGGTATACCCCAACCTGTTCAAGACCCTGACACCCAGTTTCAAAACCGGCTCTTCATCGTCCACAAAAAGAACCGTTTCTGTTCCGTTGATAACCTTATCAGTAACGCTTGCAGTTTTTTCAACTTCCCGCTTGGATATGGGCAGATAAATCTTAAAAATAGTTCCTTGACCTTTCTCAGACTCTACGTCGATATATCCCTTATGGGCTTTGATAATACCGTAAACAGAGGCCAACCCCAGGCCGGTTCCCCGGCCCATCTCTCGGGTGGTAAAAAAGGGGTCAAAGATTCGTTCCCGCGTCTCTTGGTCCATGCCTACCCCGGTATCTGTAACAGAAAGTAATATATAGTCGCCCAGCTCAACGCGAAAAGGCTTTCCTTGGATGTCTTCCTGGGTAATAGCGCGCGTTTCCAGATATAGGTCTCCGCCGTCCGGCATTGCATGGGCGGCGTTTACATATAGATTCATCAAAACCTGTTCAATTTGCCCTATATCCGCTTCAATAGGGGGTAAGTCCTCCCTGAATTTTGGATGAATGGCAATCTCTTTCTTGGTCCTGCCAAATGCGGTAGAACTTTCTCGAACAACCGCATTTAAGTTAACCGGTTTTACCTCATATTTACCTCCCCTTGCAAAACCAAGGAGTTGCTGTGTGAGATTAGAAGCAACCTTAACTCGACCCTCTATTTCCTTCACTAATTCATAATGAGGATTCGCGGGGTCAAGGTCCATAGACATCAACTGTGCGTTACCCTGAACGACCGTTAATATGTTATTGAAATCGTGGGCAATCCCTCCGGCCAGGGTGCCGATGGCTTCCTGCTTTTGGGCCTGAAAGAGCTGGGCTTTCAGTTTCTTGCGTTCCGTGATGTCGCGTGAGACCTCCACTACTGTCTTTGGCCGCCCGTCCTCATAGTATGCGGCCACACTTGCCGTGCACCAGAAGTTCATTTGAGTCCCGTCTGCCGCCACGACTTCTGTTTCATGGTGACGGCTTTTGCCGTCTTTGAAACACTTGCTTACTATGCAGGGATTGCAGACCTTATTACGTCCATGGTATGCGGTATAGCATTTCTTTCCAACCAGATCTTCGCCAAACAACTTCTTTGCAACATCGTTTGCCCACACAACATTATGTTGCTCGTCCATCATGCTCATGTAATCCGTAACAGAATCGATAATTCCTGCAAGTCTCTCCTCGCTCGCCTTCAGAGCCTCTGCTGATCCGGCAATTTCCTTCAAATACTTTGACTCTGTTTCAAGCCTGGTTTTCTTCTCACGGGTTTTAAAAAAAGCGATTCCTCCGACCCCCAATACCAATATGACAAATCCTGCAAGACCGAATGTGTTCCTTGCGTGTCTATTAATGGGGCCCGCGATTTCAGAATACGTTATATTAGCGGTAATTGACCATGTTTTGTTCCCTATATGAACAGGGGCATAGCCTGTTATTCTCTTCGTAACTTTATTAGCGCCTTCATTTTCTCCTGACGTCAGACAACAGACAACAGCAACTCCCTCTTTACCTTTGGAGAGTTCTCCTGCCATCTTATTCAGTCCGGACAAATCATGATCAGGGAAATCCTTGTTAATCTTAGCCAGAGCATC
>JAUWMN010000138.1 GCA_030613165.1 Desulfobacterales bacterium | reverse complement strand
GTGGGCCGTATCCTAAGTTAGGTTATCCCTTCTCAAAACTTAATATTTAACGACCCTGTTTACTCAAAGTTCAGGGGTTCACGGTTCAAGGTTAAACTGACGGTAAAAAGACTATGCTTCTGCAACTGCTTCCTCTGTGGAAGTATCACCGGTCTCTCGCACAAGAGCCAGTTCATCTACAGAAAACACCTTATCAATGTCAAGTATGATGATGAATTGGTCGTCACGTTTCCCCATACCTCGGATGAACTCTGTATTTAAACCAGTCCCTATACTTGGAGGGGGGTCTATCTGGTCAGGCTCAAGGTCGATCACCTCCTGCACAGCATCCACCAAAGCACCGAGCACTGTCGCATCACCCTCAAAGGCGACCTCCACAATCACGATACAGGTATCAACTGTGTTCTCGGTATTCGTCATTCCTAACTTCAACCGCATATCTACCACCGGCACCACGTTCCCACGGAGGTTGATCACCCCGAGCATGAACTCCGGCATCCTCGGGACTTTTGTAACGGGGGTTAAATCCAAGACCTCTCGGATTTTTGCGACCTCCACAGAGTATACCTCTTCGCCCAGCTTAAAGGTCAGATGCTGACTTGTCACCGTTATTCCAGATACACTCATTTTTACTCCTTATCCTAAGAGCCAATTTCAAAACGTCCCCTTTTACCCAATCTCGGCGTCAGGCTCAGATTTTAGTCCTCGAAATACTCAATGTATTCCTGCGGTTAAAATCTTCGCCTTTCTTGACCTTGGGCAAAATTGAACATTTTGAAACTGGCTCCCAATTAAAATTTTTCAAACTCAGATTTTACCATGTCGCCGCCATTACCCTCCATGTCTAGTATAATACCTGTCGTCATCTCCTTTACGTCTGAGCCATGCATAGCGGCTTCTGGGCTTTCGTCTTGTCCGGGCACAGCCAATACATGCTTTACAAGTGATGTATGGCCTTTTCTCTGAACAGTCTCCATGTTGGTCAATACCTTTTTGCTTCTCGTGTGTCCGGAATCATCAATCTTGAAGAACGCGATTGTGTTCTGGAGTTGTTCCGCCTGCGCAGACAGCTCTTCCGCTGTTGAGGCTATCTCCTCAGATGCTGAGGCGTTCTCCTGGGTCACCGTGCTCAACTGCTGGATCGCGTTGTTGATCTCTGAGGCTCCCGAATTCTGCTCGTTGCTGGCGGCAGCGATCTCTTGTACAAGGTTGGCTGTCTTCTGGATATCAGGGACCATTGTGCCCAGCATCTCTCCGGTCTTTTCCGCAATGTCCACACTTGAAGCAGAAAGGTTCCCTATCTCAGCGGCCGCTGTCTGGCTTCTCTCCGCGAGTTTGCGAACCTCTGCCGCCACCACCGCAAACCCCTTGCCGTGATCGCCGGCACGTGCCGCTTCAATGGCAGCATTCAAGGCTAACAGATTCGTCTGCCGCGCGATCTCTTCGATGATTGATATCTTGCCGGCGATCTCCTTCATTGCTTGCACTGTCTCTGATACCGCTTTGCCCCCTTCTTCTGCATCCTGAGCGGCCTTTAACGCGATTTTTTCGGTCTGCTGCGCGTTGTCCGCGTTCTGATTGATATTAGAGCTCATCTGTTCTACGGATGAGGATGCTTCCTCGGATGAAGAGGCTTGCTCATTTGCCCCCTGCGACATCTGCTCGGCGCTGCTGCTCATCTGCCGGCTCCCTGATGCCACATTGGCTGATGCGGATTTTACATCCTCCACAATTGCACGGAGTTTTTTGAGCATCAAAGACAGTGATTGACCCAGGGTGTCCTTGTCTGAAAGGACTTCCACTTTGACGGTCAAGTCACCGTCGGCGATCTGTTCGGCCACACGGGCTGTACTCTTCAGATTTGAAAGCATCTTCTTAAATGATGCTGCCAGTTCACCGGTTTCATCCTTTGTTTGAACATCAATTGAGACCGATGTATCTCCTTCGGCTAATTTCTCCGCAACGTCGCGCAGGTAATTGACCGGTCGAGTAATCCCGCGAGACACAACAAAGCCGACAAGGCCGGTTAGTATAAGCGCGATAAATCCGATGACCACCACGCCAACGTTGACGCGCTTTATCGATACAACTATTCCATCCATGCTTTCTTTTAGTTCCCCTGCCTGTTCCTCTACCAATGGATTAAGGGAAGTCCACAGCGCCTCTGCAGCCCCGTCGAATTCTCCCATAATTTTGTTCCCTTTAGCAGGCCCTCCGTTGATATAGGCTTGAGCCATCTTCTTTCCGGTTGTGTAATACCTTTCAAATTGCGTCTTCAACCTCTCAAGTGTGGCGAGTCCCTCACGGTTGTTCTCGCGGGTATACATTTCCTTGAACTTATTTATCCCCCCAAGAAAGGTTTGTCTGTGCTCCTCCGCCATATCAAAGCCGTCGTTCAGCCCATCCATTGCGCGTGTCGCGGAGATATCCGTAAGCCATTGCTGCACCTGTATGACATCCGTCTTCATATGCTGGGCGATCATCTGAAAGACCACGCTTTCATCCCTGGTCAGCACCGCTCTTGACTTTGAGTCAAGGTTGGTTAAGTATGCCCACATGCCAATGCTCAACATGCAAAGCAAAGGGATCAGGAAACCAATACACAGTTTGGTTGCTATCTTAACCTTCATCTTCTATTCCCTCCTCCATGTTCTCATATGTTTGATGACGTATTTTATGACAGGATGGCTATCCCGGGCAAACCGGGACCCTGAAAGCGCCTAAATGCTATTATTGATCTTCATCGGCACCGTCCGAAAAAACTTTACACAAAAAACACCATTTTTTAATCATATTCCCCGTCCCCACCCGCCGGGTGAGAGGGAGTTCGCGGATGAACACTATCGCGGATTATTCATGAATAATTTGGGAATAAACTCAGGTATGGTTAACTGTCTTCGAGAGGTAATAGTTGGGGGAAATAGTTATTTTGTTGTGTCCGGGGAGTAAAAAAATTTTATAAATTGATTACCTTGTCTGAGATCTGAAGGCTGGTTACAATATCGAGCATATTGGTGGTCTCTCCTGTCTGTTTTTTATCCAGCAAATTGAAGTAGGTAAGGCAGGTGCCACAGACCATTACGCGCACCCCTGAGCGTTCTAATTCCTGAATAGAAGGGAGGGGCTCGGCGCCTTCAATGGTAAGCTTCACTCCGTTGTTGACAAAGATCAGACACCAGAGGTCTTTTCCCATTTCCTTTAAGGTCGCCAGAAAATTGACCATCAACTTCAACCCAAGCCCATCGTCTCCGAACCCCATACGGTCAGTAGTCACCATTACTGTAATTTTCTTGGCTTCTGCGCCAAGTTCTGCATCGGACATAACCCGGCAGGTCTCACATTCTCCCTGCTTGACTGCGATGACCATAAAACCGCCTGAGCCGGCTTCAATCGTTACATCAAATCCTTGATTAGTCAAAAAACGCGAGACGTTCTCCTTTGCCGCTTCATTATCGACAAGCACTGCAATTTCATGCGCATCAGAGTCGACCAATTCTTTGGTTTTTAATACCGGACTTGGGCAGGCAAGGCCTCTACAATCTAATTCTTTCATGATAGAATGAGCTCCTTATTTATCATCTGTCATTTGTCATTGAGCATTTATCATTAAAATCCAGATTAATTCTTATGCTTGGAGCCAATATAATCTATTGTCTTTACAATGCTTTTTGCAGAAAGTTCCAGTAAATTTATAATGATAGATGACAAATGTGAAATGATCAATGCTTATTTTATCAAGCGAGCTCCTTCTCAGCAATCAACGCTGCTCCGTATGCTCCCATCATATGAGGGTGGTCTGGTTCTTTTACTTCTTTTCCGAGTTCATCTGCAAGCAATTTTTTTATACACACGTTCCTGGCAACACCACCGGCGAAAACAATTGGTTCTTCTATAGATACCCTTTTTAACATTCCTGCCGCACGGCGGACAACCGATCGGTGCAATCCCATGGCAATGTCGGCTCGATCTTCCCCTCGTGCAAGGAGTGAAGTCACCTCTGATTCAGCAAATACGGTGCACATATTGCTGATCTGAAGTTCTTTGTTTGCCTTAAGCGCTTCCAGACCAAACTCGTCCAGGCTATATCCCAAAGTATTTGCCATGACCTCCAAAAATTTCCCGGTTCCCGCGGCACATCGGTCATTCATCTCAAATTTAATTACTTTTCCCGCAGCGCTTACCGCGATCGCTTTTGAATCCTGTCCGCCAATGTCCAAGACGCTCCGTACATCAGGAAATAAAGCAGCAGCGCCTACGGCATACGCCTTAATCTCGGTTACTGTCGGCGCATCAAAGGCAATCTCGAAAAGATGTCTTCCATAACCTGTAGCAATGATACGGTCATGGGGAACCCCTTCAAGAAGATCTGTCGCCTGCTGCATGGGATCGAACCCGACTTCGGATTCCTTGCTGGTTACTACGCAGTCTCCGTTCAACACAATCAGTTCAATGGTTCGAGACCCAATATCAATCCCTGCAGATAGCACCGTTACCCATCCTCATAGTTTAATTCCTAAGCTCTAAGCTCAAAGGGATACCTGGAGGCCATCGAGAAACGGTAGGTTTTGTCCCAAGACAAGGCCGCACAAAGGTTTCTACCGCAGGCGTAGTCCCGCCAGGGCGGGACGGAGAACGCAGTATAGGGGCACAAGATGCCGTTTCTCGACGGCCTCACTTGACCATTTCGACGAATGCCTCCACCCTTGTCTTTAACTGCTCCACGTCTTCCATACTATAATCGGTTTCGATCTTTAATAGCGGGATACCGGCCTTTTCAAGGGTTTTTTCTACTTTGTAGGCCTCAATCGCATATGGGTGGCAAAACTGGAGCGCGTAATGTATAACGCCGTCCGCATTCAACTCTTTTGCCATTGTCACGATATGTTCCAATCGTTCCGAATTGGGCGTAAAGCAGGCACAGTCGATACGCATGTAACGATCTGCGATCGCGTCGATCATCTCCTCTACGGTCTCTCCACTTTCGTCTACGAGATCACGTGTGTTGCGCGTTCCGATACACGACTCTTCTCCGACAATTACCGCGCCGGCAGACTCCACCACATAGGGGAGCTTCCAGTTCGGCACTGCCATAGGACAACCCGACATCATTAAACGCGGAATACCCTTTTCAACTACCCCTTCACCCGCATCCACACGCTTTTCAATCTCATCGCATAGTTCGTTGATCTTGGCGGTAAACCTCACGGGGTCATCGTAAAAAGATATCTGGTTGATCAACAATACGTCTCTGCCAGAGATGGGAGTCGGCGCAGCGCTCCTTAGTTTGTTGAGACGCTGCAACGCCCTACGTCGGTCATTGATTAATTTGATAGCCGATTTTAATTTTTTTGCTGTTATTTCCTGTCCGGTGATTGCTTCAATCTTTTCCCTAAATCGTAACACCTCAGATTTCCAAAGGTCGTGGTCGCAAGAATGTTTCATCTGCGGGATTTCCATGACATGAATCGGGACATATTCTTCAAG
>JAUWMN010000075.1 GCA_030613165.1 Desulfobacterales bacterium | reverse complement strand
CTTTCTCCGTTAATTCAAGTCGGCCGCAACGATTTTTTCCACATCTCTCCTGCTGATTTTACGGATCAAACAGGGCTCGTAGTCCTGAATCCTCCCTATGGCATCCGCGTCGGCGATCAAAAAAAGATTGCACAGTTCTTTGTAAAAATATGCGAGAAACTGAAAAATACCTATACAGGCTGGAAATTCGCCCTCATTGTCCCGGAACGATGTTTATTGAAAAAAGTCCCTTTCAAAACGGTGACGCACCACCCTCTCTACCACGGCGGCCTGAACCTGACACTTCTGACCGGCAGCATTTAAAGTGCGGGGAACTTCAATACAATGTGTTCCTCACCAGCTTCCCTGTGAACATCTATCTGGAGTTCTATTCGGCTTTCTCTGATTCCAAGAGAAAAGGGCTCTGTGGCATCTTCAGATTCAAGATGGGTAATCTCTCTTATGATATCAAGAACTTCATTGGTGATGTCCTGAGAAGGCTCAGGGAGCGTGTGCCGTTGATCATTGTCTATATACGATATAATTGCTCCATCAGCCTTGCCTATAAAAAGTCTCCTGGCCCGCTCTTCCAAGGCATATAAAATGGCAAGGGCCAGATATTTGAGAGCGACTTCGGTCACATCGCCGGTCACATCCCCCGAGACCCCCTGTTCGCTTATGATCATCAGTTCTTTTTTATAATCCGTTTCAAGATAACAATCACACATCTCCTGCAGGCGTTTATGAAGATTTCTTTCTAAAAGAACCATAAGTGACCTCCTTTCTTTATTTCCTTTTGATAGGAATTGAATAGGGGTTAAGCGAGACTGTTGATAACAACCTGAACCTTTATTGTTTTGTATGGGATTGATATTATACGTAAATCAAACAGGACAGACTAACCGGCAAGAGATAGGTAACGAAGTTTAGTACCTATTTTTATTTAAGTATACCATAATCATAACCAATTATGTTAATCTTTTGTTAGATGAAAAAAATATTTTATTGATACGATTTCAAAACAGGAATACGTCGTTTAAATTATTGTATCAATAATGGTATTGGAAATATTCAGCTGAGACAAAATATAAGGAAACAACGCCCCGCTCTCCCCCAAATCACCTACCCTTCCCATCTCCCTATCTTTAAAAAACGGGATGTCATTATTAAGGCGATTAAAGAACACCAGACGCTTGTCATTACCGGAGAGACAGGATCCGGAAAGAGCACACAGATACCCAAGATGTGTCTGGAGGCAGGACGGGGCATTTTCGGCAAAATCGGCATCACACAACCCCGGCGGGTGGCTGCCACCTCTATTGCCGGACAGATAGCGCGAGAGCTGAAGGATCAGGTGGGAAGGACTGTAGGGTATAAAATACGGTTTCAGAATAAGACCTCGCCGCATACATATATCAAGGTAATGACCGATGGAATCCTGTTAGCCGAAACCCAATCCGACCGGTATCTGAACCAGTACGACACGATCATCATTGACGAGGCCCATGAACGGAATCTTAATATCGACTTTCTCCTCGGAATATTAAGACAGCTTCTTAAAAAGCGCAAAGACCTTAAACTGATCATAACCTCCGCAACCATTGATACGGAAAAATTCTCCAAGGCCTTCAACAATGCCCCCATTATCGAGGTCACCGGCAGAATGTACCCTGTAGAAACTCGCTATCGTCCAATCGATAGCGAACTGGAGGAGCAAGGGGATATCACCTTTGTTGACGCGGCCGTACAAGCGGTCAAGGAGCTGCGACACGAAAAGAAATTCGGTGATATCCTGATGTTTATGCCCACGGAAAGGGACATTCGGGAGACTGTGGAACTGCTTCAAGCCCGGAATTTGAAAAATACGATCATTCTTCCTCTGTACGGCCGGCTGACCTCTGGAGAACAGAACAGGATCTTTCGGAGTTTCCCCCAACAAAAGATCGTGGTTGCGACCAATATTGCGGAGACTTCCCTGACGATACCCGGAATCAAGTATGTCATTGACACAGGGCTTGCCCGAATTGCGCGGTACAGTCCGCGTCTTAGGATACAGAGCCTCCCGATTGAACGTATATCCCGGAGCAGCGCCGACCAGCGACAAGGACGATGCGGGCGGATGGAGTCCGGGGTCTGTATTCGGCTCTATGCGGAAGACGACTTTGAATCCAGACCGGTCTTCACCCTGCCTGAGATTCTCCGTTCCAATCTTGCCGAGGTTATTCTTCGGATGAAATCGGTGCAATTAGCGGATGTTAAGAAATTCCCTTTTATAGACTCGCCGTCTAAAACCGCCGTTAAGGACGGCTATGCCATCCTGAAAGAACTGGGGGCGCTGACTCCTGAAGGGGACTTGACCCCATTGGGCAGGATCATGGCCCGGCTTCCCATGGATCCGAGAATCGCGCGAATGATTATTGAAGCCAAAAAAGAAAAAGCCCTGCGAGAGGTCCTGATCATAGCCTCGGCGCTGAGTGTGCGTGATCCCAGAGAACGGCCGGCAGAAAAGCAGACCCAGGCCGACCAGATGCAGACCAAGTTTAAGAACCCGGAGTCCGATTTTTTAAGTTACCTGAGACTGTGGGACGCGTATCATGACACCTGGAATACGCTAAAGACACAGAACAAAATGCGCAAGTTTTGTAAAAAACACTTCCTCTCTTACATCAGAATGCGTGAGTGGATTGATATCCATCAGGAGATTACCTCGATTCTTGCTGATCTGGGAGGATATCCTGCAAACAAGGCCCCCGCCGACTATGACAGCATTCACCGTTCTATTGTGAGCGGCTATTTGAGTAATATAGCTGTTAAAAAGGATAAAAATGAATATCTGGCGGCAAAAAACCGATCTGTAAACATCTTTCCCGGCTCAGGAATCTTCAAAAAAGGGAAGCGTTGGATTGTGGCGGCGGAGATGGTAGAGACATCTAAGCTGTTCGCCCGGACGGTCGCCAATATTGATGTTGAGTGGCTCGAAAAACTGGGTGGACATCTTTGCCGCTCTTCATATTCTGAGCCGCATTGGGAAAAAAAACGCGGCGAAGTTGTCGCTTATGAAAAGAAAACCCTGTTTGGTCTTCCGATTGTGGAAAAACGAAAAGTCGGCTACGGCAGGATAAAACCGGATGAGGCAAACGAGATCTTCATCCGTTCGGCTCTCATCGAAGGGGATATAAATCGAACCTATCCCTTTCTGCAACACAATCAAAAGCTGATCGCAAGTATTGAGGACCTTGAGAATAAAACCCGGAAGCGGAATCTCCTGGCGGATGAAGAGGCGATGTTTCAATTTTATGCGGAACGGATCAAAGGGTTCAGCGATATTCGCAGCTTCAATAAATTTCTCAAGGAGAAAGCCGATGACCGATTCCTCAGAATGCGCGAGGAAGACCTGCTGATCGAAGAACCAGACAGGGAGAAGCTCAAACAGCTTCCGGACCACCTAAGGATCGGGGACAATAAATTAAAGTTAGCTTACTCCTTTAATCCCGCACACGAAGAAGACGGAATAACCCTGGTAATTCCCCAAGAGATCGTACACATCATCCCCCATGAACCTCTTGAATGGCTTGTGCCCGGACTCTTGGAAGAAAAAATCGCTGTTCTCTTAAAGGGACTTCCCCGGTCGATTAGAAGAAACTTTGTGCCAATCGTCCGTTACGCCAAAGAGATCGCAAATGAACTCCCAAAATCCCATGAGTCGTTTTACACCTGTGTTGAAAGGCATATCCGAAAACGCTACGGTATTAAGATCACACGAGATGCCTGGCCCCTGGAACTCCCTTCCCCGCACCTTATGATGCGGTTTTCAGTAGTTGACGAAAAAGGCAAGGAGATCGCGAGCGGACGAGATCTTCAGAGGCTTTCTCGGGACATCCCGGAAGGCAAAAAAGATTCCCGGTGGGAGGCTGCACAAAAGCGATGGGAAAGATCCGGCGTTACCACCTGGGACTTTGGTGAACTATTGAAAAAGGTGGGCCTTGATTCGCAAGGGGCGGATATATCTCTGTTTGCCTACCCAGGGCTCCAAGCAGAAGGAGACTCTGTTGCGGTCCGACTATTCAGATCTCCTGAAGAGGCAGACAAGGCAAGCCGGCAAGGGATCATCCTGCTCTATTCGCTCTATTTTGCTAATGAGTTGAAACACCTTAAAAACGCTCTCTTTATACCAAAGGATATGGAGAGGCTTTGCAAGCCGTTCGGCACACCCAAAAAATTTACCCGATCCATGTTTGAGTGCGTAAAACGACATTTGTTCGATGTAAAGGATACGATCATCCGCAGTGAGGCCGAATTCTTACACAGAGCGGATAAGCTGCGCGGCAGGATCTTCTCAATCGGGGATAAGGCAAAGGACTTGATTCAACAGGTCTTAAAGGAACGAAGGGCCGCATTTGATGCCATTGTCAGGTTTGCTTCCCTTTCCGTCAAAAACAGCAGTGCCAACCAATTTTATCAAACACTGGCAAACGATCTGAACCGGCTCCTTCCGGCAAACTTTATCGATCTTTATGATCTATCGCGAATAGAACATCTCCCGCGGTACTTGAAAGCGCTGCAACTTAGAGCAGAACGGGCCTATTCTCACCTGGACAAAGATCAGCTCAAGGCTCAAGAACTCGTACCCCATATTGAACGTTTGCAAGAGGCGCGCAAGAAAATCGGGGATAACGCTCCGCTTACGGCATTAACGCTCCTTGATGATTTTCGTTGGATGATTGAAGAATTGAAGGTTTCTCTGTTTGCCCAGGAGTTGCGGACTCCCTACCCTATTTCCGGCACTCGATTGAATAAAAAATGGCGAGAAATTGAAGAATTTCTACCATGAGACCTTTGAAAAATGTTTCCCGCTATCAGGGGATTCAAGTTCATTGAGCATTTTGAGTCCCACCAAGGCGGGATGAGCCAGACGTCCCGCCGATAGCGGGAGGCAAAAGAGGACGTTTTTCAAAGGTCTCACCATAACTGCTTGTCGATCGGTCTAAGCGACTCAAGAATAGCCACCCATTCACGTTTCATCTTTTTTGCCTTCATAATAAACTGCACTTTTACCCCGTGTTGAGTCAGAGAGAAATAGACATCGGCCTTCTTGCCCCTATCCTTCTTAAAGGTTCGTCCTATTGTTATCTTAGCCTTACGGTCCAAAGAAAACTTTTCTACGATCTTATTAATTTCGTCACCAACCTCTCGTGGATTGGCAAAAGCGGCACGGGTTCCGTATGTGGCTTTAATAAGCATTTGTATGTCTCGATGCACAATAGCATCCATAGCAAGCACCACCGCCCCTCCAGGAGACCTATTGAGGCCTGTCGAACAGGCAGCTACAAAAAAAAGGACTGTTATAGCAAGATATATCTGTAATTTTTGTTTACTCATCATAAATTCCCCAATTCCTGGTTTAAAGTGCCTAAAGTTTGAAGTGCCTAAAGTTGTGGTACGCCTTTGGCGAGCCAATTTTAAATATGGACCAACTCCTTTAGGTCAAATCGCTAAGAGATACTTAGAGCGCGTTCGGTTTTTTAATGAACATGGTAGAATACCTTAACTTTAGGCACTTCAAACTTTAGGCACTTTAGCGCACTTATACTTTAGTTCACTATAAACCTCTATTTCCCAAACAGGTTTTCAAGCGCATCCAGCGCCTTTTCCTGCGTTTCTATCCCCTTTTCCCCTTCAGGTGAATCCCTGAACTGAAACATGTCGCAAAAATTGGTCCGATCCTTGTCTGCCACGTATTCAGCTATCGGTTCCCGGCATTCATGATGAGCGCCGGTGTCGTAAAACATGCAGTTCAGACACACATGAAGGTCGTTCCCGCAAGAGGGACACTCGTCTCTCCGCCCGGGTTGGAAATCAAGTACCAGCTCATTCTTGCAATGATGGCATCTTTTCATACTGAATGTATCTTATATTAATCAACTTAAATTTCCAAGTACAAATGCAGAATTTTTCCCCCTACTTCTTTTCACTAAAATTAACTGGAAAAATCGGTAGGAATATGACAAAAGTATTTTTTAAAAACCTTCCATTTTTTAGGAGCTGCCATGAATAGGAATAAATCTTTTCCGGAAAGAATATCTGAAGGAGTTGTCCTTGGGGATGGAGCTATAGGTACCCGGTTTTATGAAATGGGGGTCGATATTACTACCTGCTATGACTATTTGAACATTATAGAACCGGAAATGGTAAGGAATATCCACCGTTCCTACCTTGAGGCGGGAAGCGAGCTTATAGAGACAAACACGTTCGCGGCAAACCGGTATAAACTTGAAAAATATGGTCTGGAACACAAAATTAAGGATATCAATAGCAGGGGGGCAAGACTATCCCTTGAGGTCGTGGGAGATAATGCCTGGGTGGCGGGCTCCGTAGGTCCTCTCGGTATCGACATCGCAATGTCCGAACATGAAGAGTTGTCAGAAGGTGATGTTGAAGCGATATTTAGAGAACAGATAGAGATACTTGCTGAATCCGGGGTCGATGTCATTATCCTTGAAACCTTTGCCGACCTTGATGAGATGCTGGCTGCGATACGGGCTGCGAAATCGGTCTCTTCTCTGCCGATTATTTCACAGATGGTCTACCCGTTTCAGGGAAGAACCATGTATGGCAAGACCGCCTATGAATGTGCCTCCGCATGCCTGGAAGCCGGGGCCGATATTGTGGGTTCCAATTGCGGCCGCGGGATCACCGGTATGATCGAAACCGTAAAGCAACTCACCCGGATAAAAGATGCCCCCATTTCCGTATACGCGAATGCCGGCATGCCGGAACTCCAAGAAAGTCGGGCCATGTTCATGATAGATGAGGATTATTTCTCTAAAAAGGTCATGGAAATGGTCGATATGGGGGCAACTCTTGTGGGAGGATGCTGTGGCACCAACCAGTCACACATAGCCGCTCTTGCCCGAAAAATTTCCGCGAGAAAGGGAAAAAAGAGTTTAAGAGTCTCTGTCGCGGAAGTCCCTTCACAATTGCAGCCGCGGGAGATCAAGTTTAAAAAAGGGGGATTCCTGGACAGCCTCATCCCAGGCCAACTTCCTGTGATTGTTGAAATCGATCCCCCCCATCATTTAGACATCTCCCATATCATGGAAGGGGCAAAAAGAATCGCGGCGGCGGGCGCAAACGGGATCTCTCTTGCTGAAAATCCTCTGGCCATACTCAGAATGGGTAATATCTCCCTTGCTCACCTTATTAAGAGGGATACGGGGATACAGACTATAGTGCATATGACCTGTC
>JAUWMN010000100.1 GCA_030613165.1 Desulfobacterales bacterium | reverse complement strand
CCTGTTTCCCGGTACCGCCACAATGTGGGTGAGGATAATGCTGATGCCCATATGAAGCGGCAGATTATGGGGCGAGAGGTAGTCGTTGCTATTACAGAAGGAAAATTGGATTTTGGCACGTGGGAGCAGATCTTTTACGGCGAATTCGACGGAAGGCGCAAGAAGAGGGTTTTGGTCAAGATTATTGGTGAATAGGTCCCTATCAACTGCTACCCTCTCCAAATCTATGGCCACCACGACCGCACAATGAAATTTGATGGTCTCATAAAAAGTCCAACATCCTGTCACTCCCGCGAAGGCGGGAGTCCAGAACCAGCTGATATTACTGGATTCCCGCCTTCGCGGGAATGACGAAAAAGGATGTCTGGCGACTTTTTACGAGGCCATCAAATTTGATGATTTCATCAAATTTAATCCCGCCGCCAAATATCCGATAAGAACATAAAAGGCTTACACGAATTAATAAGGAGCGCCACCATGCAACCCAAGATCTCTCTGAAGGGAATCGATGAAGCGATTGAAACTTTCCCCAAGACAAAGAGAGAAAACTTAAAATATAAGCTTATCACAACAATAAGGACATATTATCAAAGCGATAGCGATATTGAAAAAATAAAGAGTATCCCTCCCGACGATCTTATTAAAATCCTGTGGGACACAGGGGATGATCCTGCCAAGATCAAGGAAAAGAAAAAAAACTTCAGTAATCTTAAGTCCACTCTGAATCGCGATCTTCGCAATATGTTCAATCACGGACAAAATCCTGAAGGTGTCAAGATAGGACGTAACAATGTCTTTGTTATGTCTGATGAGATGAAGGATCAAATTATCAAAAAATTTGATCTACATATCAAGTCGATTGAGGTGAAAACGCCCGACGCCGACGATGAACAGAAGGAGGAAGAGGATAATATCCTCCAAGACATTCCAGAACCGGCCGACAAAGAGCTGATCAAAGAAAAGCTCAAGGAACTGATTGAAACGGTAAAAACAGAAAAGTTTGTCTGGGAGGCAGATGAGCTCGCGCAAGAGATTGAGAATCTTATACAACTTTTAAAGACCGATACAGGACAAAGAGAGCCAGAAAAAGAGGAACACCTTGAGGACATTATAGAGTCCATAGATAAGGAACTCATAGACCAAAAACTGAAAGAGCTATTGGAAAAGTTACAGGATGAGAAACTCCTTATCGAGGCCGAGGAAGTCCTTGAAGAGCTTGAAAAAATAATACAAAATATAGAATCCGACAATGAGTGTAATGTTAAAGTAGAGCTCTTTGACACCCAGGTTCTTATACCCAAGGGGATATATATAATAGGGAATAAAGACTTCAGGCGCGATGAACAGCCGGAAAAGAGGGTTGAAGTAGATGCATTTTATATAGACCAACACCCCGTAACAAACTCTCAGTTCATGATTTTTTCAAAAGAGACCGGTTATAAGACCAGCGCTGAAAGACAGGGAAGTGGAGAGGTCTGTCTGGGAAAATATCAAAGGATCGAGGACCCAAAAACCGGTCTTGCTACCCTAAGATATAATAATGGGAACACGTTTAAAACAGTGGAAGGCGCTTGCTGGATGCATCCATTTGGCCCAGAGAGCTCCATTCAGGACAAGTTGGATCATCCGGTGGTTCAGATAAGCTTAGAGGATGCATTAGCTTTTGCGGAATGGTCGGGGAAAAGGCTGGTTACAGAATTTGAATGGGAAGCAGCGGCAAGGGGGAGTGACGGGAGGTTATTCCCTTGGGGAACCGACTGGAAAACAGAATCTTGCAATCATGACGAAAGCACAATTAGTGACACAACACCTGTCAACCAGTATGATGAATTGGGTAAAAGTCCTTTTGAGGTGTACGATATGGCGGGAAATATCTTTGAATGGACAATCAGCCCTTATAATGATCCGTTCACTAATCATGCGCGCAACAATTATTATGTAATTAAAGGGGGAAGCTGGGCCACGCAAGGGATCCTGACGGCAGCCAAGCGTCTCATGAAGTATGCTCAGTCCTGGTCGAACACGATCGGGTTTCGATGCGCAAAGGACGGTGTCTTAGAATCTCAGTTTGTAACCAACAAATAGGGCGTCATCCGACATTTTCCAATCTTGGGGATCGTCATCAAAATAGATTTTGATATGTCTGTATCCGACCAAAATGGCTGCATTCTCTAAAATACGAAAGCCGAGGGTAGTTCTTACTTCGATATACCTCTCCGAATCCTCAAAACAAAGAGAATCAGGGGCCGCACATATACTTGCTGAAACCTCGAGAGGGATACCCGAAATAGTTTCAGGAATATCATATGTAGCTGAAAGGAGAAAGCTTATTGCCAACAGATCACCATCTTTATGATCCTCGTCTACTTCTCCCCACACACCCTTAAAGCCCAAATCACATCTTAGTCCGGGAGTGAATACTTCATTGCCCATGGCCACACTGCCGCTGATTATTTTGTAGTCGTCATCGTCATAAATAGCGCCGATTCCAGCCGTCAAGAAGCCGTGGTTAATGGGTTGACCGGCATCCAATCGAACCTCTAAAGATGAGTGGTTTGCATTAACCTCAATGTTATACGCGCTTGCAAAGGCACTACTTGACATGATTGTTGTGATGACGATGAAGGTAATTGATTCTATAATCTTTTTCATGTTTGCTATATTCTCCTCTTCTTGAAACCTCTACAGAACTCCTTTTCTCTTGTTCATATTAACATTTACATAAATGGCTCGTTAACCCTTTGAATACTCATGGACTTTCCTGTGGACTCATCGATATCGACCACAACACCCTGCATGTATAGATTCTTCTTTGCCACCTTAAAGGAAATGGGACGCTGCGTTAAAAACTTCTTGATTATAATCTCCTTGTCAATTCCTATAACCGAATCCATAGGGCCTGTCATTCCTGCATCAGAAATATAAGCGGTGCCTCCCGGCAATATCTTTTCGTCTGCGGTTTGAATGTGAGTATGTGTCCCAACTACTGCGCTTACCCGCCCATCCAGAAACCATCCTAACGCTACTTTTTCCGAAGTCGACTCGGCATGAAAGTCAACCACAATTAGCTTGGTCTTTTCACGGACCTGGTCGAGCAAAGATTCTGCTGTTTTAAACGGGCACTCCAGCGACCTCATAAAGGTCCTCCCTTCCAAGTTGATCACACACAGGAAAGATCCGCCACGAGTATTCATAATAGTCATTCCCTTCCCCGGTGCGTCTTCAGGATAGTTCGCAGGGCGGAGAATATCATCGCGAGTTTCCAAGAAAGGAATGATCTCTTTCTTTCTCCAGATATGATTACCGGAAGTAATTATATCTATGCCTCTGCCAAAAAATTCTTTTGCAATGGCCGGGGTTATTCCCATGCCTCCGGCAGCGTTTTCTGCATTGGCAATAACGACATCTATCTGAAATTTATCAACAACAAGATTAAGAAGATTGTCTATTATCTTTCTGCCCGGCTTGCCTACTATGTCGCCGATAAAAAGTAATTTCATTTGGCATACTCGACGGACCTGGTCTCACGAATAACAGTAACCTTGATCTGGCCGGGATAGGTCATTGCTTCTTCGATCTTTTTAGCTATATCCCTACAAAGCAATGTTGTATCTTCATCTGATATATGATCGCTCTCTACCAGTATTCGAAGTTCCCTGCCTGCTTGAATGGCATACGACTTTTTGATCCCTTTGAATGAGTCGGCAATCTGTTCCAGACCTTCCAGGCGTTTTACATAGGTCTCCAGCATCTCTCGTCGCGCCCCTGGCCGCGCGCCGGAGAGAGCGTCAGAAGCCTGTACCAGCACTGCCAAGACCGACGCAGGCGGAACATCCTCATGGTGTGCTTCAATAGCATGAATTACCCGGGGAGATTCTCCATATTTTTTGGCCAATTTTGCCCCAATTATTGCATGGGACCCCTCTACTTCGTGATCAACAGCCTTGCCGATATCATGGAGTAGACCGGCACGTCGCGCTTGTTTTACGTTCAGCCTGAGTTCGGCAGCCATAATACCGGCTAAAAAACCGACCTCTATTGAATGCTGTAATACATTCTGGGCATAACTGGTTCTGAATTTCAGCTTGCCAAGCTGATAAATTAATTCCGAATGTATTCCATGGACTCCTAAGTCAAAGGCTGCCTGTTCACCAGCCTCTCTAAGTGTGACATCAAGCTCTTTACTGACCTCCTTTACTACATCCTCAATCCGGGCAGGATGGATCCTTCCATCTATTATCAAGCGTTCGAGCGACAATCGTGCCACCTCACGTCGCACAGGATTAAACCCGGAAAGGATCACTGCCTCGGGCGTATCGTCTATTATGAGGTCAATACCCGTGGCTGCCTCAATCGCGCGGATATTACGCCCTTCCCTTCCTATAATACGACCTTTCATCTCTTCGTTGGGAAGGTTAACCACCGATACGGTCTTTTCCGCCACATAATCTCCTGCATATCGCTGAATGGCAGTAGCAATAATCTCTTTTGATTTTTTGTCGGCTGTTTCGCGGGCTTCGCCTTCTATCTGTTTAATTAATTTGGCTGCTTCAAAACGTGCCTCGCTTTCCATTGTTTTAATCAACAGCTCTTTTGCTTGCTCCGTAGAAACACCTGATATTTCTTCCAATTTTGCTTTTTCAGTCTCGACCAGGGAATCATACTCTTTCTTTTTCTCCTGCAGTCCAGTCTCTTTTCGAAGTAATTCACGTTCTTTTTTTAAGATCTCATTCTCTCTTCGCCCCAAGGCGTCTATCTTACGATCGAGATGTTCTACTTTCTGGGAAGCTCGTTTTTGTTGTTTATTTAACTCATACCTTTGTTCTTTTCTCTCCTCTTCAAATTCCTTCTTCATCTGATAAAGCTCGTCTTTAGCCTGAAGACGAGCCTCACGTGCCATGGTTTCAGCCGTTTTGCCGGCTTCGTTCAAAATCTTTTTTGCCTCGAGTTCAGCAGATCTTATCTTGTCAACATTCAACTTATTCCGAACCCAAAAGGCTAAAAGAAACGCGCCAACGAAAACTATCACGCACAACATAATAACATAGGTACTGTTCATGGGCGTACACCCCCTTTCGTATGCAATAACAAAATGTGTCCCCATCCTACACACTAAAAAAGCAGGAACAGGGCGACACAAGAAATCTTATGTCTTGCAAGGGCCTAAATCGTTCTGTTTTTAAAAAGGCATCTGGAGGAATCAAAGAGAGACCCTTGCAAAAACATGACATTTTTTCTCAGGCAATCCCGCTTATGGCGGAATTAAACAGAAAATGGCAGCCTTGCAAAGGGTTCAAAGCGAGAATGTTAGTGGCGAGGTAGGAAGATATTTATAATAAAGACAACAAAACAGTTACCACAAAAAGTTTGACCTAATGCCAAAAGTTACTAATCATAATACGATATCAAATACTTGTCCCATAAACCATTATTTCACAAGTCGCGGTTGGTAAGGTGTCAGCAAACAGGCCAGAAGATCTTTTCATAAAATATCCATAGGTTCCTGAAAACATTGTCCGAATCATTATATATTTACCATTGCTCACTCAAAAACATTCAACAGAATCTTTGCGAAACTCCCCTTTGAAACCTTTGGGAGTAAGGCTTCCTTCGTGCCCGTAATAATATCCTGTTCTTCAAAGGTCTCAGTATGAGACCTCTGAAAAACGTGAGATTTTGAGCGCTATGCTTCACTTCGTGCTCGTCAGGCAAGGAAGGCGAAAAAATCTCACGTTTTTCAGAGATTCGGTATATGCCGTTCAAACAATATAAAAGCCCCCACCTTGTGCCGTTTCAGCAGTCTTTTTTGAACCTGTACCTCATACAAGGGGGCATCTTATTGCTTTTTTAGGCTTTTCCATAAATTCGGAACATGCGCACCAAAACAAGAGAAGATTCCCATACAAAAAAGTGTTGGCTCAAAAAATTATCTGCCAATAACGAACACCGCAGGGGCAAGCATTAGCCTAAAGACTCCCAGTTTGGGACCTTTGCACAAAGGTCTCAGTCTTGTGTATCAAGAGCTGGGATCGGCTTGCAATATCTTCAATTAAATCACTATGTTTCTGTTGTATCTCTACAAAATCGTTGGCAATATCTAATATAGCCAAGACAATTACATCTAATTTGCTATGTTGTCGCGATATTTTATCTATCGCCCCAACCTTTTCCTCCACATATTCAGCAACAGCCTTTGCCTGGGAGGCGTTAAGCTCTGTTTTAAGGGCGTAGACTTGTCCCAACAGCTTTATTTCGATAACCGAATCCAATGAACTTTATTTAATGGTTCGCGGCAGATGGCATATCTTCCAATTTAAGCAATACACTATCTATTTTGCCCCGAATAGTCATCCGTTCTTCTATGAGGCGTTTATTTTCACTATCTTTTTCATTCGCTATTTTTTCTGTTTCAGCAAGCTGTGTAGCAAGTTTAGCCTTTTCTTCTTCCAATGTCTGACACACCTTAATAAGCTGAGACACTTTCTCTTCAAGTGT